>JAAAPH010000374.1 GCA_009908415.1 Bacteroidota bacterium | reverse complement strand
GGGCGCCTTGATGCCGCGAAGCGCCACGACGCTCCTGCCGGAGCTTTGTCGTTGACGCCTCCGAGCCCCCGGGTTGACGCCGCGGGGCTACTGAACATCATCCCTGCCGGGATTCAGGAAGGCCGGCTCGTGCGACCCCAACAACGGGACGCCCCCATTTTATGTCGCACACTCGGCGGCCCGCGGGGTTGCTTGAGTCGCCGTTCTTGTCAGTCTCTCCTCGCCAACGCCTGAGGACGGCATATATCCTGGAAGACGCTCTAGATCCGGCGATCGAAGGGAGGCGGGTTCGAACCGACCGCCACAAATCACATCAGAGCTGCGAGAGTCGGCGGCGAAGCGTAGCGGCCGCGATCCCCTTGACGCAGAATTCCTTCCTGGCGTTGGTCGCACCGGCGGCCAGGCCGATCTGTCGTGTGTCCAGCCCAAGGGCCTTTGCGAGAAGGCGGGCGACGGCGGCGTTGGCCTTGCCCTTTTCCGGGGCAGCGGAGGTGGCGACTTTGAGGGCGCCGCCGAGCACACCGACGACGTTGTTGCGGCTGCTGCCGGGGACGACTTTCACGGCCAGGACGGCTCCGTCGGGCGTATCCCGGATGTCGAGGTGGTCGGCGTTTCGCATCGGCGGTCAGTCGGCGAGCATGCCGGCCCGCCGCGCGTAGTCCAACACGCCGCCGGCCTCGATGATGTCGGCCGCGTCACCGAGCGGTTTCAGCGAGAAGGTCTCGCCGGTCGTCAGGTCGCGAAGCTCGGCCTCATCGACGTCCAGTGCTACCTCGTCGCCCGTACGGATCTTGTCGATGATCCGGTCGGTCGCCTCCAGCGGCCAGAGGTAGCCGCCATTGATGCTGTTGCGGTAGCAGATGCGTGCGTAGCTTTCGGCGACGACGGCATGGCAGCCCGCCTCGGCGATGGCCAGCGGCGCGTGCTCGCGCGACGAGCCGCAGCCGAAGTTCCGCCCGGCGACGATCACGGCGAATTCGCTGGTAAACCCGCCTTCAGGCGTGAAGGCCACGCCACCGTCCGGCAGGCCGGACTGGTCGCTCGGCAGGCCGCTCATGGCATGCATCCCGAAGTAGTTTCGCTCGTCGGGGTCGGCGGGGTTGTAGCTGAGAAACTCCGCGGGAATGATCTGGTCGGTGTCGATGTTGTCACCGACCACGAATACCTTGCCTCGAATGGTCTTCTCCATAGCTTCTCCTTGAATGAACCACCCATTGTAGTCTGCCCGCCCCCCGCGGCCAAGGCCCTCGCCGGGAGGTGCTCAATATGAACCCGACCCCGCCGCATCCAGCGACGGGGTCGAGGGTCGTCCCTGACGATATCCAGCCGTTCCGGCACCATCCGGACGGGGCCATCCGACGGTCGTCCGTATTCGGACGCGTGGCATCCATGCCAGGGCGGCATTCCACGTCGCCTTCGCCGACGGTCTTGGCGGCATTCCATCAGGCCGCGTTGGGTGCTATGGTCGTCTGCGGTTCTATTGCCTTGCCGGCTTCGTCCTCGCCGACGAAGCCATATGACATCTCAATCGTTCGTTGCTCTAGTGTATCTGTTCGTCGATCATTGACAGCAGCTTCTCGGCGGGCATGGCTTTCGTGCCGGCCGGGGTAGTCCATTCCAGCTCACCGGCTTCGGCCAGGTGTTTGTCCATTCGCTGGCAGGCGAGCACGACGCTGCTGTGATTCTTGCCCATGAAGCGCCCGATTTCCGGGAAACTCATGCGCGTGTAACGCCGGGCCAGGTGCATGGCGATCATCCTCGCGGTCGAGACGGTTCGCGTTCGCCGAGACGAATGGATATCGGCCGGCGTGATGCCGAAGAACGTCGCCACGACCGCCTCGATGTCGCCGAGGGTTACCGCACCGTCGGTTCGTGCGAGGTGTTCGGCCAGCGCGTCGCGGGCGAGATCCAGCGTCACGCCGCCGTCTTCCAGTCCGGCCAGGGCGGAAAGCTTGATCAGCGTGCCTTCCAGCTCCCGCACCGAACCGCGAATGTGCATCGCAACGTACTCGACCACCTCGTCGCTCATCTCCATGCCGAGGCCGATCGTCTTCTGCCGCAGAATCTCCACGCGGGTATCGTGGTCGGGCGCGTCGATCTTGACGACCATCCCGGACATGAAGCGGCTGACGAGTTGTTCGTTGAGATCGCCGACCATGCGGGGGTGGGCATCGCTGGCCAAGACGATGCGTTTGCCGGCCGACTCGATGGCATTGAACGTGTGCAGGAACTCGTCCTGGGTGGCGCGTTTGGCGGCGAGGAAATGCACATCGTCGATGGCCAGAAGGTCGAGCTTGCGATAGCGGCGGCGGAAGTCGTGGGCCTGCTTGTTCCGCAGGGCGGCAACGAATTCGTTGGTGAACTGCTCGCCGGTGACGTATCGCCACCGCAGCGTGCCCGAGCCATTGCCGCTGGCGGCGAGCTGGTTGCAGACGCCCTGGAGCAGGTGGGTCTTGCCTACGCCGCACGGACCGTGAACGAACAACTGCGTGAACGGCGTCTGGCGGTCGCGCGTCAGGGCCATCGCGGCGCCGTACGCCAGTTTGTTGCACGCACCAACGACGAAATCCTCGAGCGTGTGTTTGCAGTCGACGGTGTCGATGGCGCGGGTGCCGCGGGTGCGGCCCTGGGTCGTCCGGGAGACCAGTTCGGCCTGCATGTCGAGCACGCGTTTGCGGCAACGGCCGCTGAGCGAGGCGTCGACGGTGATGCATACGCCGGGCATCTTGCCGACATGGTCGTTGACGGCCTCGGCGATGTCGGACTGGTAATGGTGTTCGATCCAGTTGGCGACGAATGGATTCGGAACGGCCACCTTGACGTGACCGTCTTCGAGGCTGACATCCGTGCCATGCCGGAACCAGGCATTGAACTTCTGCGGTCCGATGCGGTCCTGCAGCGTCGCGAGGATCTGCCGCAGCAGCCCGTCGTCAGCGCGCAGCGGTTCTGTTGAAGTCTTCATGAGAAAATCCCTTCTCGTCCTTTTCGAGCACATCCCGGACATTCCGGTCCAACCGGAATCCGGCGCGACGCTATCGAAATGCACCTCACATAGCATCGACGCTCATCCATCGAGACAACTGGAAATTTAAGGAACCGTGAGGCACGGGTCAACGGCAAAGAGCCGTCTTTCTTATCCACACCGCCCAAGACCCTTCGATCACTACGGTTGGAGCGAAAAAAAAGTTTTCGTCCACAGGTTATGCACAATCCGTCCCGACCGGCCCCTCTGGAAAGCATATCCAGCATGCACGGCGGTGCGTTTCGGTAAAGCCGAAGGTCTGGTAAAGCCGTATGGCGCAGGTGTTTTTGGCGTCGACCGCCAAGCCTATCGCGTCCGCATCGGCCCGGCGGCGCAACTGGTCGGCGAGGTGGGACAGCATGGCCCGCCCGAGGCCGCGCCCCCGGTAGGGTAGAGCGACGCCCATGTAGACGATATCGCGGACCCGCGGTTCGATCTCGCGGCGGTTGGCGAAGATGCAGCCGGCCGGTTGGCCGTCGATCACGGCGACGTGCCACGACGCCGGCGTGTAAACACCTGTGGTTCGATGCGAGGTCATCACGTCCGACATCTTGCGTCGACCGGCGAGGCGGGGGCAGTCCAGCGACTGCTCGTACGTCGCAGCGACCAACGATTGAAGTGTCGCGGCGGGGTACGCCTCGGCGGGTCGCATCACCACGTCGTCGGGCGGCTCGTCGAGGCAGGCATCGTCGAGGTCGCAGCCCATATGCACGAGATCGGCCAGCTTCTCGAAGCCGGCCTCGTCGACGGACCGCGCCGAGGCCGCGTCCTCGCTGTCGATGACCGACTGCACGATCGCCGTGTCGCGCTGCATCGCCCGGTGGGTGACCTGGCGAATGACATCCGGCAACACGGCCGGATCCGTCCGCTCGTGATGCGGAGGGCTGTGGTAGACGAAGCCCACCTTGCCCTCGGAGGTCACAATGACAGCGGCGGCCGTTGTCGTTCGGCCCTCTCGCGCCCACAGCATCATCGGCTCGCCGAAGCGGTTGCACGCGCCGCGCAGAAACGCCTCGGCCTGGCTTCGGGTGCGCAATGATCGCCCCAGACCAAGCACATGCCGGACAGCGGCCAGACGTTTTCGCGGTGGGACTGGGGCAATGACAGCCATTTGGCCGAATGATAACAAAGTGCCTCCCGGGGCCGCGAGCGCAAAGCCGCCCCCCCCACGCGCTATCCGCTTGACAGGGCCTCGGTAGGACGGATAATCTACACAGGCCGCTCGTTGCGTCCAAGCGGCCATGCTGTAACGAGTTGCGACGCAGGAGACTTACCATGACTCACAAGGCTGCGTACATTGCCCTCGCCGGGCTGCTGCTGGGAACCCTCCTGACCGGTCCGACCGTCGGTGCGCCCGAACCGAGCCAGGCCCAGATCGAGTGGCAGCTTGACTTTGTGTACAAGACGCCCAAGCCCATTTTCGTGAAAGTGCCCGGCAAAGCCGAGCCGCAGTTGTTCTGGTTCATGGTCTACAAGGTGACGAACCGCACCGGCGAGGACCGCTTCTTCGTGCCGGACATCGTGCTCTACACAAAGACCGGGCAAATCCGCCGTGCCGGCCAGGGCGTCAACGTCGCGGTCTACGAGCATATCAAGCAACTGCTCAACGAGCCGCTCCTGAGGGACAACGTGGGCATGACCGGCAAGATGCTGCAGGGCGCCGACAACGCCAAACGCGGTGTTGCCATCTTCACCGACTTTGACCTGAAGGCCGCCGGCTTTGACATCTTCGTCGGCGGGCTCTCCGGCGAGTTTGCCGTGGTCAACCTGCCGACGCCCATCGAGGTCACCGAGGTCAACGAGGACGGCGAGGAGCGGACCGTCACCAAGAGTAGCGTCGTGCTCGGACGAACCCTGAAGCTGAGCTACGGCATCCGCACCGAGGCCCGGTCCCGCATCGAGGCCAAGCCCGAACTGAAGGACAAAACCTGGGTCATGCGGTAGCAATCCGCTTAGACATGGATCGCGCCGCCGGCCCGGCCGGCGACGTCGTCAGAGATCGCCACGTCAATATCGTCGGGCGAATCTGCGACAATGTAGCGAAAGGGCGTTGACAGCAGGCCGCTCCCTCTATACTCTTAGGGATTCCCGTATCGATGCGGGAGGCCGTCTCGATATACAACAAGCGAACGCAACACCTGCGAGATACCAGGAGATCTGCAATGGCACATAAGAAGGGACAAGGATCGACGCGGAACGGGCGCGACAGCAACCCCCAGCATCGTGGCGTCAAGCGTTACAGCGGCGAAGCGGTCACCGCCGGGACGATCATCGTCCGCCAGTGCGGCACGCCGTTGAAGGCCGGTCGAAACGTCAAGACCGGCAAGGACTGCACGCTGTTTGCCGTGGCGGACGGCCAGGTAAACTTCCGCGGCCGCTTTGTCGATGTCCTCTAGCAGTCCGTTTGGAAATGGATCGCGTCGCGAGGTCAAGGCATTTCTTATATGAATGGATGCTAACAGTCCCTGCGAGGTCGAGGCATTTCTTATATGAATGGGATACTGACAGTCCCTGCGAGGTCGAGGCATTTCTTATATGAATGGGATACTGACAGTCCCTGCGAGGTCGAGGCATTTCTTATATGAATGGGATGCTAACAGTCCCTGCGAGGTCGAGGCATTTCTTATATGAATGGGATGCTAACAGTCCCTGCGAGGTCGAGGCATTTCTTATATGAATGGGATACTGACAGTCCCTGCGAGGTCGAGGCATTTCTTATATGAATGGGATACTGACAGTCCCTGCGAGGTCGAGGCATTTCTTATATGAATGGGATACTGACAGTCCCTGCGAGGTCGAGGGGCGGGTCATCCTTTTTCGTGCAACATCACGGTCCGCGGCATGGGCGTCTCACCCGTGAGTTCCTGGCCCACCGTGCCGCTGGTTGAGGCGACTCCACGGGTGCAACACCCATGATACTCACGGGCAAGATGCCCGTGCCACTTGCCACCATGCCACATGAAGACATCGTATCCCGGGCGCAGTTCGTCGATGAGATCGACATGTCCGTCACGGCCGGTGACGGCGGGCACGGGTGCGTCAGCTTCCGGCGGGAGAAGTTTATCCCCAAGGGCGGGCCGGACGGCGGCAACGGCGGCCACGGTGGCCACGTCATCCTGCGGGCCGACGAGCAGCTCAATACGCTGCACCACCTGGCGGGGCATCGCCAGTGGACGGCCGAGCGCGGCCACAGCGGCATGGGTAAGAAGCGTCACGGCAAGCGCGGCGAGGACTGCGTCATCCGCGTGCCGCCGGGGACGTTGATTGTCGATCGCGACCACGGCGTGCTGCTGAAGGACCTCGCCGAGCCGGGCCAGGAGGTCGTCGTGGCCCGGGGCGGCAAGGGCGGGCGCGGCAATACGCATTTCAAGAGCGCCACGAACCAGGCGCCGCGCGAATTCGAGGAAGGCGAATCCGGCCAGCACCGCAAGTTGCACCTGGAGCTGAAACTCATCGCCGACGTTGGCCTGGTCGGCAAACCGAACGCCGGCAAGAGCACGCTGCTGAGCGTGATGTCGGCGGCCCGGCCGAAGATCGGCGCCTACCCGTTCACCACGCTGACGCCGTCGCTGGGCATCGTCGAGCTGCTCAACTTCCGGCGGTTCGTGATGGCCGACATTCCGGGGCTGATCGAGGGCGCCCATCGGGGCGCCGGTCTGGGCGACGAGTTCCTCCGCCACATCGAGCGGACCCGCATCATGGTCCACGTTGTCGACGCCGCACCGCTCGACCGCGACCCGCTGGACGACTACCGCGAGATCCGCAACGAGCTGCAGGAATACTCGCCCAAGCTGGCCGGGACGCCCGAAATCGTCGTCGCCAACAAGCTGGACCTCACCGACGCCGAGGAGAACCTCCAGCGGCTTCGCGACGCACTGGCCGCATGTGTGCTGGGAATCTCGGCCGTTACCAGGCAGGGCCTGGAGGCCCTCGGCGACCGGATCTGGCAGATGTTGCAGGAGCAGAAAGACGAAGAATGATTCCGAAATTCAGCGTTATGAATTCGGAATCCGTAGCTCGCAAAGCAGCATGCACGCGCAAAGCAGCCCGCGGGCGGTGCAGCACCTGCTGTACCGCGCAGAGGCCTTCCTCGACGAAGCGTTGCATTCACAACTCAGAACTCACAACTCACAACGGGTGACGGATCATGACACTCGAGACGATACCCCACGTACTGGCCTGCGATTGCGGCAACAGTCGCATCCGCCTCGCCCATATCCAGGGCGAGGATGTGCAGGATGTCCGAACCTTCCACCTCGGCGAGCTGGCCGGCCTCGGCGAGGCCATCACCGGCCTGTGGAACGCCATGCCCACGCCGAAGCGCATCGTCGCCGCCAGCGTGAATCCGGCGGCCCTGCGTGCCCTTGAAGCCGCCGCGCTGGAGGCGGCCGACCAGGACGTGCTCGTCGTCGGCCGCGACCTGCCCCTGCCGATCGACACCGATGTCGATGCGCGGGAGTCGGTCGGCACCGATCGTCTCTGTGCCGCCTCGGCCGCCTTCGACCGGCTCGGGTCGGCCTGCGTGATCGCGGACTTCGGCACGGCCATCACCATCGACTGCGTCAACGGCGAGGGCGTGTTCCTCGGCGGGGTCATCATGCCCGGACTGCGGATGTCCGCCGGCGCGCTGGCCGAGCGGACCGCGCAGTTGCCGGACGTGGACGTCGCCGTCGGTGAGCCGCCCGAATACGTCTACGGCAAGACCACCGAGCAGGCGATCTTCGCCGGGCTGGTCTACGGCGCCCGCGGCGCACTCCGCGAACGCGTGGAAGCCTACGCCACCGATCTCGGCGCCTGGCCGCTGGTGATCCTCACCGGCGGCGACGCCAAACTCGTCAGCCCCCACACCGGCCAGGACGATTTCGTCCAGGCCGTCGTCGACGACCTCACTCTCCGTGGCGTGGCGATGGCCTTCTATCGTGGGCTGATCCAGGAGTAGCGACGTACGTTGGGCGCTCGACCGAACGTTGAGCCTCTTGCTCGGCGACCTTCGATACGGGATCCTGTAGGCATGTCCGACGCGCAGAGAACCGTCGCTTGGCTGCTGACCCCGCCCGGTCGCGGGGGCATTGCCGTTGTCGCCCTCGCCGGCCCCGACGCCGAAGGCATCCTGGGCACGTGCTTCCGCGCGCGAAGCGTCGACCGGCCGTCGCTTCCTCAGCGAGGGCAAGCACCTGCTCCCCCGCGTCAAGAGGCGGTGCAGCAGGTGCGGCGTCACCCAGAGGTCAAAGGCCAGGCACACGCGGCTGTGCGTGGACCGGCGAAGCTTCAACTCGGCGAGATCGTCGATGGCGACGAGATCATTGACGAGGCCCTCGTCGCCGCCGCACCGCGCGGCGTGGAGATTAACATCCACGGCGGGCCCGCCGCCACGCGCCGCGTACTGCGTCAACTCGCCCGTCGTGGGGCGGAACTAAGCGCGGACGCACCGGCCTCGCTGCTTGAGCCGGCTCACCCGTGCTGGGACAACCCCGTGATCGGCGAGGAACTGCTGGCCGCCCTCCCGCAGGCGCCGTCGCGGTTTGTCGCCGCCTGCCTGACCAACCAGTGGTCGGCCGGGCTCAGCGAACTCGCCTTCGAAGCGCTCCGTGTTACGCGTGGCATGCCTGCTTTGCAGGCGTGCTCTTTGGCGAGCAAGCTTCACCGGGCCGCGGGGCACTATGCAACCATGCAGATGCTGCTGGACCCGCCGGAGGTTGTGCTGGCCGGGCCGCCCAACGCCGGCAAGAGCGCGCTGGCCAATGTCCTGACCGGTCGGCCGGTGAGCATCGTTCACGATACGGCCGGCACGACACGCGACTGGATCCGCGAGCAGGCGATCCTCGACGGCCGGGCCGTCTGGCTGACCGATACCGCAGGCCTCTGGAACGCCACCGACGGCGTGGATTCGTGCTGCCAAGCGACGCCCCGCTTGGCAGAGCAGGACGCCGAGGCCGTCCACCGCGCCTGGGACCGCATCGACGCCGCCGACCTAGCGGTGCTCTGCATCCCCGCCGACGCCCGCGATGATGCCGCCAGCAACGAGTTACCAGCCCTGCGATCGTCCCGGCTGATTCACGTTCCATCTCTCACCGTCCGCACGAAGGCCGACCTTCGCAGTGCGCCCAGCGTAGTACCCGCTTCGCCTCGCGGGGATGGCGCCGATTTGTCGTCCGTTCATCATTCCGAGTTCATCACTCATCATCTGGCGTGCTCCGCCGAGACCAGCGCCGGCCTGCCCCAACTCCGAGCCGCCATCCTCGACGCCCTCGGCCTGGCCGATATCGACCCCGTCGCCCCCGCCGCCTTCACCCGGCGACAGGCCGACCTGCTCGACCGCGCCGCCGATGCCGCCGAGACAGGCCATGCTTCCGCGGCAGTCGCGTGTGCCCGGGCACTGCTGGGCTTTGACTGACGCCAGCAGCGCATTCATGAAAAATATGCGCTTGGCACATCTACCGGAAGAAGTCGTCCTGACGCCAGCAGCCCATTCATGAAAAACATGCGCTTGGCACATCTACCGGAAGAAGTCGTCCTGACGCCAGCAGCCCATTCATGAAAAACATGCGCTTGGCACATCTACCGAAAAAGTCGCACACCGTCTGTTTCCGGCGGCTACTTTAAATCGTCGACGTTGTCGAGGCACCACTTGACGGATCGCTGGATGCCCTCGTCGTAGCCGACGGTGGCTTCCCAGCCGAGTTCGCGGCGGGCCTTTTCCTCGCTGAAGAAGCACTGGCGCCCGATGAGCCAGATGCTGTAGCGGGTGACGAGGGGCGGCTTCTTCTTGCCGACGAGGTGGCCGAAGAACTCCATCCAGAACGCGGCGTTGTAGGCCAGCCAGTAGGGCACGTGCTTCTTGACCGGTGGGACGTGGAGGCATTCGGCGATCTTGTTGAAGTACTCGGCCTGGGTGATCACGCCGTCGCACGAGAGGTTGTAATTCTCGCCGATGGCATTGGATTTCGTGGCGGCGAGGATGCAGCCGTCGGCTTCGTTACCGGCGTAGGTGAGGTTCATGCGGTTCTGCCCGTCGCCCAGCAGCTTGCCCTTGCCCGCCCGCAGGGCACGGATGATGCGCGGCAGCGACGCCCGGTCGCGCGGGCCGTACAGCCAGGAGGGCTTGACCACCGTCGCCTGGATGTCGCCCTTCTCGTGGGCGGCCCAGACCATCGTCTCGGCCTCGACCTTGGCGCGGCTGTAGTAGCTCCACTTGTGCAGGTTCTGCCCGAGCGGGGCCGACTCGTCGATGACCCGGCCTTTCTCGTTCGGGTGGCCGTAGGCGGAGATGCTGCTGACATGCAGGAAGCGTTCGACGCCGGCTTCGCGGGCGGCCGTGATCATATTCTCCGTGCCTCGGATGGTCACGGGCACGAAGTAGTTCTTCCAGCTTCCCCAATCGCCGACGGCGGCGGCGGAGTGGTAGACGGTTGTCACGCCCTTGCAGGCGGTCCGCAGGCTTTCAAGGTCGGTGATGTCGCCCCGCGCGAATTCCACGCCGCCGAAGCTCTCCAGCACGCGCGTGTCGCTGGTCGGGCGGACCAGTGCTCGGACGGGCTGGCCCTGCTCCCTGAGTTTCTCGACGATGTGGCTGCCAAGCAGGCCGGTGGCTCCGGTAACAAGATTCATGGTTGGCTCCAAGCGATGCGGGAGCGGAAGCGGCATGCCTCCGTCCATTCCCCGCCGCGTGTAGACGGACGACTGTACGGATGCGAGACGCCACGGTCAAGCGCGGATTCCCCGCCGGCAAGCCAAGGAGCCGCGACGGAAGGTTTTGCTTGACCGGATGGCATGTCTTGCCGACAATTCGCGATTCCCGCATCGACGGGAGGTCCCTTGCGCGGACCGGGTCGCGGCGAATCGCAGCGCGTCCGCTCCAACGGGAAAAGCAACGATAGGCAGGTTCACGACAGCCGGGTTTCGGGACGTACCGGGCACGGCCGGAAGGCGATCAGCATTATGTCGAAAACACCATTGTGGCTTCGGTTTTCACTTGTAGCGGTTCTCGTGGCGCTCAGTGCGTTCACGCTGTGGGGCAAGGGCCTGCGAAAGGGTCTGGACATCGTCGGCGGTTACTCGCTGATCTTCGAGTTCTCCAACCCGGACAACAACGCGCAGATGGGCCAGCGCATCATCGGCGTACTGCGTCAGCGGCTCGACCCGCAGGGCCTCAGCGGCCTGGAGATTCAGCCTCTGCAGGACGACCGCTTCGAGATCCGCATGCCGGCGGCCAGCGACGAAAGCCGCGAGCTGCGCAACCGGTTTATCGAAGCCCGCCAGGCGCTGATGGAGACCAACATCGAGCGTGGCGAGGTCCGTGACTTGCTGGCCCTCGACGCCGAGCAGCGACAGCAGCGCATCCAGGAACTCTCCGGCGGGGACGCCGACCAGGCCACACGCATCCGCGACCTATTCCAAGCCATGCAGAAGCTTCGCGAGGCCGAAAAGGAATACGCCGAACTGAGCGCCACGGCCAAAGCGCCGGGCGACATGAGCGATGCCGAAATGACCAGGCTCCAGGAATCGATCGCAGAAGCGCGGAATCGTCACGCGGCGGCTGACCGCCAGTACCGCGACGCGTTGCAGGACATCCGGTCGGCAAACATCGCCAGCCGTGAGCTCCAAGGCGTGCTCAACCTCTACGACGAGGCCCTCGCCCGCCGCGGCGAGCAGCGCGAGGCGGCCATGGAAGCCTTCGAGACGCAGCTCGATATCTTCATGGCCGATCACCCGGCCCACAAGGCCCAGATCCAAAGCGTGGTGACGATCTATCGCGCCTGGGCCGAGGTCAAGCGGCCACTGGAAGATCCCAACGACGTCAAGCGCCTGATCCGCAAGGCCGGCGTGCTGGAATTTCGCATCGCGCCGCTCGATCCTCGCGGGGCCGCCGAGCCCACGATCACCGCCGAGGAGGCCGAGCGACTCAAGCAGCAGTTGCAGGAAGAAGGCCCCGGCGCCCTCCGCGAGGAAGGCCAGTCCTACGCCTGGTTCCCTGTGGTCGACGATGACGGCTTCGGGAGACTAGTGACGACCGACTATCAGGGCCGACGCTACGTGCTGCTGAGCAACAAGCCGGGCGAACGCCTCGTCCGCGCCAAGCCGGGCGAGCCACAGTGGGAACTGGCCAGCGCCAGGGTCGGCTCGGACCGCATGGGCACCCCGGCCGTCGACTTTGCCTTCGACGCGGTCGGCTCCAATCTCTTCGGCCAGCTCACCGGCAGCAACATCGGCCGGCCCATGACAATCCTCTTGGACGACGAGGTCTACTCCGTCGCCAACATCGATTCGACCATCACCAGCCAAGGCCAGATCACCGGCGACTTTACGCTTGATGAGGTCCGCGAGCTGGTTCGCATCCTCCAGGCCGGCAGCCTGCCGGCACGGCTGAACCCCGAGCCGGTCAGCGAGTCGGCCTTTTCGGCTGCCCTCGGCCAGGAAAGCATCAACCAGGGCTACCGTTCGGCGATCTACGCCCTCATCGCGGTGGCCGTGTTCATGCTGATTTACTACCTCCTCGCCGGCGCCATCGCCGACGTGGCCCTGTTGTTGAACCTGATTTTCCTGCTGGGCGCGATGAGCATGGCCGACGCGCCGCTGAGCCTGCCCGGCATCGCGGGCCTGATCCTGACCGTTGGCATTGCCGTCGACGCCAACGTGCTGATCTTCGAACGCCTCCGCGAGGAGCAGGCCAAGGGCCAGTCCGTCGGCATGGCCATCAAGAACGCCTACGACCGCGCTTTCTCGGCAATTATTGACGCGAACATCACGACCCTGCTGATCTGTCTTTTCCTCTATCTGGTGTTCAACTGGGTCGGCATGCAGGAGATTCGCGGCTTTGCCGTGACGCTCGGCCTGGGTGTGACGTTCAGCCTCTTCACGGCCCTTGTAGTGACGCGGTGGGTCTTTGAGCTGCTGGTGAAGTTGAACCTCATCAAGGGCCAGATCCCGATGCTTCGCCTCGTGCCGAAGTTCAGCGTCAACTGGATGTCCAAGCGGTACATGTTCTGGGCCGGAAGCATCGTGCTGATCGTTGCGGGTGTTTCGGCGCTGGTCTGGCAGGGCAGCGACCTGCTGGGCATCGAGTTCAGCTCCGGCACGCAGGCTGTGCTGATTTTCCGCGATGATGCAATGATCGAAGACCCCGAAACCGGCGAGCCGATGCTGCCTCGCGACGACGTCGTCCGTGAAACCTTCCGCGACCAGGCCGCCGGCGAAGGCTACGAGAAGCTCTTCGCGACGGCCCGCGTCGAGGCTAAGCTGGACGCCAATCGCGTTGAGACGTTCCTCGCCAGCTACGGCGAGGGTGGTCAGATTACCCAGGCCGCCTGGGCCGACGCCGGGAAGGACATGGATTTCTTCAAGGCGATCGACGTCAATGGCGACGGCGTGCTGACGGCCGAGGAAATCGAGGACCGCCTGCCGAACCGTTCGTTCCAGATTTCGACCACGGAGACGCGGGCGGCTGTTGTTCGCGAGGTGGCCGACGACGCGTTCGGCAAGGCCCTGCAGCGACGCCTCGCCGCGGACTTCAACTTCGCCACCGGCGAGGACCCGGTCGTGGTCGACACCGTTGGCCTGGAGTTGCCGCAGCAGGCGACCACGGGCGTCGAGGGCAAGGCCCGCGAGGTCGGCTATGTCGTGCTGGACACCACTGCCGCAAACGCCGCCACACCGGCCTACCGCGAGGACATCGAGGCCTTCGAGGGCGGGCTGATGATGGCCGTCAAGAATCTCGACCCGTCCCTGACCGTCACGGACCTCGAACAGCGGCTCGGCGATATCCTCGCCCAGCCGGACTTCGGCCGCCAGGCGGGCAACCGCTGGCGCGTCGTCGGCCTGACGCCCGGCCCGGCGGAGACCTATACGTCTTTTGCCGTGCTCGTGTTGCCCGACGATCCGGACATCCTGCGGGACGACCGAATGCTGGAGGCCTTCGTCGCGGGCGAGGGCGGGGCCGGCTCGGCACTGGGCGAGGCCCTGCGACGCGAGGACGCCATGGTGCTGCGAAGCGCCGACGCCCGCATCGCCGAGGAAACCGCCCAGCTGGCCGTCGTGGCGGTCGTCTTCAGCTGGCTGGCGATCGTGGCCTATCTGTGGATCCGGTTCGGTTCGGTCCGCTGGGGCCTGGCCGCCGTGGTCTGCCTGATGCACGACGTGGTTATTGTCGTCGGCCTCATCGCCGCCTCAGGCTGGATTTACGAAAGCTTCGGGCCGGTGCTGGGTATTACCAGCTTCAAGCTTGACCTGCCGGTCGTCGCGGCCATCCTGACCGTCATCGGCTACTCGGTCAACGACACGATCGTCGTCTTCGACCGCATCCGCGAGAACCGCGGCAAGCTGAAGACGGTCTCGCCCGAGGTTATCAACGAGTCGATCAACCAGACCCTGCCCCGAACCCTGCTGACGAGCTTCACGACCTTCCTTGTGTTGATCATCATGTACATCTGGGGCGGCACGGCCATCCGGCCGTTTGCCTACTCGCTGCTGGTTGGCGTGATCTTTGGCACCTACTCGTCGATCGCCGTGGCCAGCCCGCTGCTGCTCGGCGCCAAAGGCGCCCTGCTGGCCAAGGTGGTCACCCCCACCGAAGGCAAGGAACAGACAACCTGACCGGGTAGGGTGCGTAACTCGCTTACGCACCATCTGACAGAGATGCCAATGGCGTGCAACGAGCCGCGTGCCACGGGCTTTCCCAAGCCCGTGCATCTTCCTTGCGACGTCTCCGTCCCGTGTTACGATATCGGCATGCATGCTGAGGAACGCCGAAGAAAGCCGGGTGCCACTGGACCATGAGAGTATGCCTGCCGTTGTGAACGGGTGAGCACGCGATGGAAGACACGGGCTTGGGAAAGCCCGTGCCACCCGGCCATGGGCGCAAGCCCATGGACCGCATCCCAGCAGGCAAGCAGCCTCGAAGGGGCGATACACGCTCGACGCATGACACCCCTTATGATGGATGTCACTCGGACGTATCAAGCTTTGTTTTATCCGCGGGGACGGATCGCGGTTGGGTGGTCTCGGCTGTGTCACGCACTGCCGTCAGTATGGCCGAAAGCGTCATCAAGACCAGGCCCGTCGCAATGCCACCCAGCAAGAGGGAGGCTCCGATCAGGTACCCTCCGATCGCCACCAGCACGCCGCCTCCCGCAATGGCCAAGGCCATGTAGATCCCCCCGACAATGTAGTGTCTTCAAGCACGCTGGACACCTTGGATCGTGCGTCCTTTGGGACTGCGATCGTCGCGTTGCATACCGGGCAGCCCACCGCCTCCGTCCGACGGCCCACAAACGGGTCCACATGCTTCCCGCAATTGTTGCACTGAAAACTCATCGCTCAATTTCCGTTTTCGCTAGCCGCTCAATTTCCGTTTTCGCTAGCCATCAATCCAGAGAGCCACGTGCTTGCGGATGCGGGCCAGGCGGTCCTCAGCAATACTGCCGATTGCTCCTTCGAGCGTTGAGGAGGCGATGACCGCCAATCTCGAAATGCGAATCAGGCTGGCTGTCTTCAGGCCGCTCGTTTCATAGTCGGCATCGCCCGGTCGTACAATTTCGTCAAACCCGTTGATCTCGTGTCGGAGTTGCGATCAAATCATGCAAACCAGCCAGTCGTCGTAGGTCGCCGGCGTTGACGCAAGGAGCAAAGCTGGCCGAAGTGTAGCGCGTTGGCGGTCTGTTTCAGGGAACGCAAACATCACAATCTGCCCCGGATGCGGCATTAGAATCGCTCTTTCACATCAGTTGTTGAGTAAAGGGGCGATTCCTCCTCCATGCCGCGCATGGCCGATGCCAGCGAGACCTCACGCCAGTCAAGATCGGCTCTGCCGTCTGCAAGCGATTCGGCAAAACGCAAGACTTGCTGCTGAAGGGATTCGGGAAGCTGCTCGACCTGACGCTGGATTTTTTCAGATGTCGTCATCGTGATACGATCCTTCCGAATCCACTATATTTGGCTGCCCCCCACGAAGGGAAGCCTTTGCGAGGCGTTTTAGGCGTTTTGCATGTGCCCGGCGGGGTCGCTATACTTAGCGTTTCGCAACGAAACGGAGTTCTGTCGTGTCGAAGCTGTTCATGGATCTCAACGAATCGCAACGCCAGGCCGTCACGCACGTCGACGGGCCGCTGCTGGTGCTCGCCGGGGCCGGCTCGGGCAAGACGCGTGTTATCACCCGCCGCGTGGCCTATCTCGCCGAGCAGGGCATCTCACCGCATCACATCCTGGCGATCACCTTCACCAACAAGGCCGCCGGCGAAATGCGCGACCGCGTGGCCGAACTCGCCTGCCCGCCCGGCGCGACGATCTGCACCTTCCACAGCCTCTGTGCCCGCCTGCTGCGCGACTACGCGGACTTGGCCGGCTTGAGCCCCAACTACAGCATCTACGACCGTGATGACCAACTCAAGGTCGCCAAGCGTGCCATCGAAGAGGCCAACATCGCCGGCAGCAACTTCACGCCCGCCCGCGTCCACGGCCAGATCAGCAACCTCAAGAACGAGCTGAAAGTCCCCGCCGATGTCCTCGACGACGGCGACCGGTATATCCGCAACGTCGCGAAGGTCTACGGCCGCTACGAGAAAATACTCGCGGCCAACAACGCCCTGGACTTCGACGACCTGCTGATGAAGATGTCCTTTCTCATGCGCCAGCAGCCGGACGTCCGCGACGCCCTCGGCCGGCGGTTCCAGTACGTGCTGATCGACGAATACCAGGACACGAATCACGCTCAGTACATCCTCGCCCACGGCATTGCCCTGGACCACGAGAACATCTGCGCCACCGGCGATCCCGACCAGAGCATCTACGCCTGGCGCGGGGCCGACATCAACAACATCCTCGATTTCGAGAAGGACTACCCCGATGCGACCGTCGTACGGCTGGAGGAGAACTACCGCTCGGTCCAGCCGATTCTCACCGCGGCCAGTACGCTGATTGCCCACAACCGCATGCGGAAGAGCAAGAACCTCTTCACGCGGAAGGAAGGCGGCGAGGCCGTCGGCGTGCTGATCTGCGACGACGAACACGCCGAGGCCCGCGAGATCGCCAACCGTATCGACGCGTATCGCAACGACGGCGGGGCCTACGGCGACGTGGCCGTGTTCTATCGCGTCAACAGCCTCTCACGCGTGCTGGAAGAGGCCCTCATGAAGAAGGGCGTGCCGTATCGCATTGCTCGCGGCACGGAGTTCTACAACCGCAAAGAGATCAAGGACATGCTGGCCTACTGCAAGCTGCTGGTGAACCCGGCCGACGACGTCAGCTGCCTGCGGATCATCAACACGCCGTCGCGAGGCATCGGTCAGACCAGCCAGGACCGCCTGGCCAGCTACGCGGCCCCGGCCGGCCTATGCATCCTCGATGCGACGGCCCACGCCGAAGCGGCCGGCGTCGGCGGGGCCTCCCTCAAGAAGGTCAACGCCTTCGCGGCCATGATGCACGAACTGGCCGCGGATATCGACCGGGCGGACGCGTCTGTTTCCAAAACCCTCGAAGACATCTTTCGCCGAACGGGCCTGGAAGAAAGCCTCTCCGGCAGCGACGAAGACGCCCGCCAGGCCCGCGCGAACATCGAGGAACTCATCAGTACGGCGGCCGAGTTTGACGAGCAGGACCACGAGGATTCCGAGGTCGGGCCGCTCGCGGCGTACCTCCACCAGGTCGCGCTGGTCAGCGACGTCGACCGTCTGGAAGGTGCAACCGGTGCCGTCACGTTCATGACCCTCCACGCCGCCAAGGGTCTGGAGTTCCCCGTGGTCTTCATGGTCGGCTGCGAGGAAGGCCTGCTGCCTTTCCAGCGCGGGCCGAGCTTTCCCGGCATGGACGAGGATATCGAGAAGACCGAGGAGGAGCGCCGGCTGGCCTTCGTGGGCATGACCCGATCGCAGACCCGCCTGGCCATGAGTTGCGCCAAGAGCCGCATGGTCCGCGGCCGTCGAACGCCGCAGGCCAAGAGCCGCTTCCTGGACGAGCTCGGCGCCGAGACCGTTCGCGTCGAGGATCTCACTACGAGCATGGCCGAGCTCGACCGCAGCGGCGGCTTCCGCAACCGCATGAAGCGGGCTCGCGGCGGGCGACGGCGCGGCGGGTTCTACGACGAGGCCTCGCAGCGAGAGATCATCGAGGCCATGGACGACAGGCTTTTTGAAGATGGCCACCGCGACGACGTGGACGAGCCGGTCCCGCCGGAGTATGCGTACCTCAAGCCCGGCTGCATGGTCCGCCACGCGACGTTCGGCACGGGCAAGGTCGTCAAGCTCTCCCAGCCCTGGCCCAAGACCCGCGCGACCGTCCTTTTTCACGAGTTCGGCCAGAAGAAACTCGTCCTCGCCCACACCAGCCTCGACGTCCTCGAAAGCGAAAACTGGTGAACGTCATACCCGCAGATGACAGGCAGAAGGACATCGGTTGGCGGATCTGCCGTGGTCTCGCGCCCACGTCTCAGGGGGCTGTTGTTGTTGGTTTCACCAGCGGTCATCACCGTACACTCGCGCCCACGTCTCAGGGGGCTGTTGTTGTTGGTTTCACCAGCGGTCATCACCGTACACTCGCGCCCACGTCTCAGGGGGCTGTTACTAGAACGGCAGCGCAGCGGTCTTGCCCTGGGCCTCGCGCCCACGTCCAAGCGGGCTGTTAGCATCCCTTCATAGGGTCATACAAAAAATGGCTCGCCCTCGCGGCGCGATTCATATTCTAGACGGGCTGCCAGTCGGCCGGCCTTACGCCGACGTTTCCAGGCACAGTTCGTCTAGGCCCTTGTCGATCTGTTGCTGCTGTTCATCGCTCAGTTCGATGCGCATGGCACCGGCGTTCTCGCGGGCCTGGTCTTCGTTGCGAGCGCCGACCAGCGCGCCGGTAATGCCAGGACGCTCGAATGTCCAGGCAATGACGGTCTGCGGTACGGTCGCGTCGTGGACCTCGGCGATCGGGCTGACCGTCTCGTAGAGGAACTCGTTGACGCGGCGGATATTCTCCGACGAGAACATTGGGTTGTTTTTTCGGTGGTCGTCCGTGTGGAAGACGTGGTCTGGTTCAAACTTGCCCGTCAGCAGGCCGCGCTGCAGCGGCGAGTAGACCACCACACCGACGTCGTGCTCGCGGCACCACGGGATGACGTCCTGCTCGGCCTCGCGCAGTACCATGCTGAACGGCGGCTGAGAACTTGCTAGCGGCACGATGCCGTTGGCGGCCTCCATCTGCTCGGGGCTGTAGTTGCTCACGCCGGCAGCGCGGATCTTGCCCTGCTGGATAAGCTTCTCGACGGCCTCGAACGTTTCATCGATTGGCGTGGCTGGGTCGGGCCAGTGAATCTGATAGACGTCGATCCGGTCCGTACCGAGGCGGCGGAGGCTACGCTCGCACTCCTCGACCACGCTTTCGGCCCCGGCGTATCGCCAGACCGTCTGCGGATTGCCGTCAAGGTCCTGCGTCTCCCATCGCTTGTCGGCGCCCTTGGCCTCGCCGTCAATGTCCCACCGCAGGCCGAACTTCGTCATCACCACGACCTCGTCGCGGCGGTCGGCGAGGACCTTGCCCACCAGTGTTTCGCTGTGGCCGAAGCCGTAGATCGCGGCGGTATCGATCGCGTTAATGCCTTCATCGAGGGCCGTGTGAATGGCTCGGATGGCGTCGTCGTCATCTTGCGGCCCCCACATCCACTCCCCGATCGCCCACGCGCCGAAAATGACCGGCGTCACGTTGATACCTGTCTTGCCGAGCTGCCTGCGTTCCATTGCTGTCTCCATTGCCAGCACTCCCATCGATTGCTTCGTTGCGACCGTATTACTTGACGTGGGTATTATAGACACACCATCCGTCGAATCCGGAGAACGCCATGATCCCGCTGGCCATTCGGACACTTACGGGCCACGCCAGGAGGAAGAGGGGGGGCGACATACACATCTGCGTCGGGGCTGCTGATAACGGCCCTGCGGGGCTCTGTTCGCCAGGCTGTCGCGCTGAGCATGAGCCGATGCGTCGGCTCTTTTGGCCTGAGGTGGTTCAAGGGCGATGAAGGCTGTTCACAATCGCTCCGTCACGTTAGAATGAACGCACGCGAGACTCCGGCGGGTGACTGCCGGGCTGGTAGGGTGTCCGAGCGGCTTAAGGAGGCGGTCTTGAAAATCGCTGTGCGGGTAACCGCACCGTGGGTTCGAATCCCACCCCTACCGTTTTGAAGACGGTGAGAGGTGAGCATGCAGGGGACGTGGTCCAGAGGGCAACGGGTGAGTGGGCGTTGTGGGATTCGACCACACCGCGGCTGCGAGCGTAGCGATGCAGACGCACCGTGGGCTTCGACGCCGAAGGCGCTTGGTTCGCGGGACATCCCACCCCTACCGTTTTGAAGACGGTGAGAGGTGAGCATAGTTGATAGGCCAGGGGCTCCGAGGCCGAAACGGCAACTGGCTCCGCGGCGCAGCGGGGGCGCCTGTCCCCGTTTCGGCGAAGCTCCGTCCGGCCGCCGTGGCGCATATTGGCTTGACCCGTCCGGCCGACGTGGGCATACTGGAAGTCATGGCAACACGCCTGTCCAACGCGATGCCCGCACGTTTCGGCCTGGCCGGTCGCTGGCGCCCTGCGCGCCAATAACCTCCGCACATCCTTCCCGCACCGGGCCATTCCTGATACCTTCTTGGCAATGACGCTGCGCCCGGACGGCGCGGCCGGTCCATACAGACACCGGATTGACCATGACACCAGAGACAGCAACACCACGTGACGGATACTTCGGCGCCTACGGCGGGCAGTTCGTGCCCGAGACGCTGATGAAGGCTCTTCACCAGCTCGACTGCGAGTTCAAGGCCGCCTGGGCCGACGAAAGCTTCCGGGCCGACTTCGACCGTGCCCTGCGCGAGATCGCCGGTCGCCCGAGCGAGCTGTACTTCGCCGAGCGCCTGACGCGCGACCTTGGCGGCGCGAGGATCTACCTCAAGCGCGAGGACATGAACCACACCGGCGCGCACAAGATCAACAACACGCTCGGTCAGGCGCTGCTGGCGGTCCGCATGGGCAAGCAGCGCGTCATCGCCGAGACGGGCGCCGGCCAGCACGGCGTAGCGACGGCGACCGCGGCGGCGGTTTTCGGCCTGGACTGCGAGGTCTACATGGGCAGCGAGGACATTCGCCGCCAGGCGCTGAACGTCTTCCGCATGCGACTGATGGGCACGAAGGTCGTGCCGGTCGAGTCCGGCCAGAAGACGCTCAAGGACGCTCTCAACGAAGCGATGCGCGACTGGATGGCCAGCGTTGAAACCACGCATTACGTGCTCGGTACGGTGGCCGGGCCGCATCCGTTCCCGGACCTGGTGACAGCCTTCCAGAGATGCATCGGCAGCGAGGCCCGCCGGCAGATGCTCGACCGGGAGGGCCGCCTGCCGGATATGGTCGTGGCTTGCGTGGGCGGCGGCAGCAACGCCAGCGGCATCTTCAAACCGATGGAAAACGACACCGACGTGCAGTTCGTCGGCGTGGAGGCCGGCGGGCGGAGCATGCATCTCGGTGACCACGCCGCGCCGTTGTGTGCCGGCTCGCCGGGTGTGCTTCACGGCAGCCTGAGCTACGTTCTGCAGGACGCCGACGGCCAGACCGCGCCGGTCCACAGCGTTTCGGCCGGCCTGGACTACCCCGGCGTGGGCCCCGAGCACAGCTTCTGGAAAGACAGCGGCCGCGTGGAGTACACCACCTGCAGCGACGACGACGCCATCGCCGCCTTGATGCGCCTAAGCGAGACCGAGGGTATCATCCCGGCCCTGGAGAGCTCGCACGCGGTGGCCGAGGCGATCAAACGCGCCCCGTCCATGGGCTCCGACGAGATCCTGCTGGTGAACCTCTCCGGCCGCGGCGACAAGGACTGCAACGAGATCCAGGAGATTCTCAAGCGAAGAGGCAATGGGCAGTAGGCAATGGGTATGGGGCAGCAGGACGGACATTCCTGCCTGCCATTATGGAGCAACGGGTGGCCTTCCGGGACGACATGTCATGAGCGCACTTGAAAACAATCGAATCGTACAGGCCTTCGCGGATCTGCGGGCCGAGGGCAAAACGACGCTGCTGCCGTTCCTCACGGCGGGCTATCCCGACCTGATCGCGACGGCTGAGCTGCTAGCGGAGATCGAGCAGCAGGGTGCGAGGATCTGCGAGCTGGGCATCCCGTTCAGCGACCCCGTCGCCGACGGGCCGACCATCCAGGCGAGCTTCACCGCCGCCCTGGAGGCCGGGGTGACGCTGGCCGGCGTGTTCGACATCGTCAAGCAGTATCGCGAGGTGGGCGGCAAGCTCGGCCTTCTGGCGATGCTGAGCTACTCGATCGTCTACCGCCACGGGTCCGAGGCGTTCTGCGCCCAGGCCGCCGAGGCTGGCTTCGACGGACTCATCGTGCCCGACCTGCCGCTGGAGGAGGCCGGGCGTTTCGCCGAGATTGCCACCGCCGCCGGGATGTGCAATGTCCTGCTGATTGCCCCGACCACGCCCGAGGACCGCAAGCTGGAGATCGCGCGTCACTGCAGCGGGTTCGTGTACTACATCAGCGTCGCGGGCATCACGGGCGAGCGGAAGGCCCTGCCGCTGGAGACGATCGAAAGCGTCCGCCGGCTGAACGATCAGATCGACACACCGGTCTGCGTGGGCTTTGGTATCTCCAGCGGCCCGATGGTCGCGGAGGTCTGCAAGGCCGCCGACGGCGCGATTGTCGGCTCGGCGATCATTCATCAGATCACCGACGCTGTCAACAAGGGCCTCGACCGCGCGGCCATGGTCGACACCGTCGGCCACTTCGTCGGCGAACTGATCAAACCGGTGCTGTAGTCGAATGCGTTGGGGCGTGCCTGCCTCCCGGCCGGCAGGTTCCTGACCCGATGGGAATCTGTCTTCATGCACGGCCTCTGACCAAAGGGGAAATGTACGCATGCACACAAAGCTCATCTCCGGGTTGTTAAGACATTGCATGGCCTCGGCTGCGCCTGTATATTCGTTGCAGTTGGAGTCGGCAAGCCCCGGTTGCCCGGGAATCTCTTCGAGCCCGTCAAGGAGCTGCGTTGAACAGTCAGGCCGACGAAACGCGTGAACTGGCGGTGGACTTCGTGCAGACGTGCTCGCGCGAGGAGCGCATGCTGTTGATACTCAAGCACGAGCTGTACGAGGGCAACTGGAGCGAGATGGTGGCCGATCTTCGTGCCCGCCTGGCCGGCAAGCCGTATATTTTCAGGCTGGCCCACCGGATTGAGGACGATCTGGAGCGGATCGGGCGCCTGCGTGGCTTTGAAGAGACCTACGCCGTGGATTTGAGCAATTACGTATCGTTGGAGACCTGACGCCGGCCGACGGCGGGTGTCGCCAGTCAAGGAGTTACCTATGCGTGGACGATCACGGGCAACGCGATTCGCGATGCTTCTGAGTGTGGTGGTTTTGGCCGGTTTGTTCGGCTGCAGTCACGAGGTGGTCCGCACCGAGACCAAAGCGCAACTGCACCTCAGCGAAACGACGCTCGGCGAGGCGGGGCTGGCCTATTACTGGTACGCGCATCAGCAGGTACCCCTTGCCCCCGGCGAAACGATTCAGCGACTGGTCCTGCTGGATGACAATCTCTATGTCATGACCGACCAGGCCGCCTTGATCGCTGTCGACGCCGCCGTCGGCAAACAGCGATGGCGCGTCACCGTCTCGCTGGCAGGACGAAAAGTCTACACCCCCTCGCACGTCGATAACATGCCGCTGCGCGAAGAGGTCTGGACCGATACCGTTGCCAAGGCTCCCGAAGCCGAACAGTTTCCCCGCATCAACGCCGTCGCGGTCAACGACCTTGCCCATATGCTGCTGATTGAACGCGAGAGCGGCAAGATCTACCGCGACATCAAATTTGATCGGACCTCGGCCACCAACGCCGGCGTCTGCGACGAGGAACGGTTTTACTACCCGGGCCTCGACAACATGTGCAACTGCTACAACCTGATGCTCGGCCAGGTGATCTGGTGGCAGTCCTACACGGGCCTTGCCGAAGTGCCCCTTCGGACCTATGCCGGACGTGTCTACGTCGGCACGAGCGACGGCCGCATGCAGTGCATGACGGGGGGCAGTGTCGGCATTCGAAAATGGACGCTGACGTTCGACCGACCCATTCTCGCGCCGTTCCACGTCGGGCCCCGGGGCCTGTTCTTCGCTGTCGGCAATCAGGTTCGAGCCCACGACGCCATCAGCGGCTTGAAGCTGTGGGAACCCGTCTACGTCGACGGCGTGATCGAAGATGGCATGCAGCTGAGCGGCACGACCCTCTACCAGCATGCTCGCGGCGACGGCCTGTACGCGATCAACCTCACCAACGGCGAGGTCCGCTGGCACCGGCCCGGCGGGTGGATGGTTCTCGCCGTCATGGACGGGCAGGCCTACGTCCTGGATACCGACGCAAATCTGCACGTGATGAATGAGATTACCGGTGAGGTCACGGCGAGCGTGCCGATGGCTCGGTTCGATTTCTTCGTGCCCAACACACAGAGCCCTGCCATTTACGCCGCTACACGCAGCGGCCAGATCTACTGCATTCGCAAATCGGACGCGGGCCGACTGACCGCCGAGATGCTGCAGCAGGACTGATTGCCGCGTAGGTACATACCTGGGTCGGCCCGACCACAGATCGAGATTGTCGCACTGCAATGCGTCGTTAAGAAACGACTTGCGCGTATTGTGGGCTTCTGCAAGGCGGTCTGCGAAAACCCCTGTAAACAGGACTCGGAATGCCTGTTTGCGCATTGTGGATAACGTGTGGACAATCCCTCGCCTTTTTCTCGGTCCGGCCGGGATTATCTTTTGACAGCCGCGCGCCCGGCCAGTAGACTCGGACACTGCGATGAAGACTGGCTCAGAGAGGGACGCCCGTCGGCACGGCAAGGATTGCTCAAGTCGCCGAAGCCCGTCACGTGGCATATGTCCGGATTTTTCAGGATGCTTTGAGTCGTTTGTTCGTGCGCCGAACGGCGAGAGAAGAGGCGGAATTGGCAACGGTTGATCGGGATCTCTGGCAACGGATTATTGAGGACGTTGTCTCCAACGGCGGTAATATCATCCGTCCCTGGTTCACCCAACTCGATCCCATCGCCCTGGACGGCGGGCTGCTCGAAATTCAGGCCCCCGGTCACAAGGAACAGGAGTACTGCCAGCAGCACGCCCGCGACCTGTTCACCGAAGCGGCTCAGAACGCCACCGGCCGGCTCGTCGGCGTCTGCTTCCTCACCCGCGCCCAGCGCGATGAACTCGACGAGACCAGCGTCGAAGCCGCCGTCGACGCCACCACCGACACTGGCAACTCTGTCGAAGGGCTCGACCTTTCGGACGAATACACGTTTGACTCCTTCGTCACCGGCCGGTGCAACCGACTTGCACACGCAGCCTGCATGGCCGTCAGCGATTCGCCCGGCCGTGCCTATAACCCCCTGTTCGTCCACGGCGCCAGTGGCCTGGGCAAGACGCACCTGCTCAACGCCACCTGCCGTAAGGTCCTCGCCGACGCGCCGGGCGCCAGAATTCAGCTGCTCAGTTGCGAGACGTTCGTCAACCACTTCATCGAGGCCGTCGAGTCCGGCGATCTCAACCGTTTCCGCTATCGCTACCGGCACGTGGACGTACTGGCCATCGACGACATCCAGTTCCTCGCCGACCACGAACAGAGTCAGGAGGAATTCTTCCATACCTTCAACACCCTCTACCAGTCGCAAAAGCAGATCATCCTCTCCAGCGACCGCGGCCCGAGCGAGACGCGCCTGGAAGAACGCCTCGTCAGCCGCTTCAACTGGGGGATGGTCGCCCGCATCGACCGCCCGTGCTACGAGACGCGTGTCGCCATCGTCCGCAAGAAGGCCCGCCAGCGGCAGATCATCCTGCCCGAAGACGTTGTCTGCTTCATCGCCGGCAGCATCGAGTCCAACACCCGCGAACTCGAAGGCGCCATTGCCAAGGTCGCCATGCTCTCGAAGGTCACCGACCGCAACATCGACCTCGGCTTGGCCAGCGAGGCCCTCGGCGGCGTGCCCGCCCCGCCGCAGCGCGAGATTACCATCGACGACATCCTCAACGTCGTCACGCAGCGGTACAACGTGCGGTTGATCGACTTGCAGAGCAAGAAGCGCACGCGCAGCATCGCCCTTCCCCGACAGATCTGCATGTACCTTGCCCGCAGCCTCACCCGCCACAGTCTCGAAGAAATCGGCGGCTACTTCGGTGGACGTGACCACACCACCGTCCTCCACGCCAACCGGGCCGTCGAAAGCCTGCGCGACGAGGATCCCCAGTTCCAGGCCACCATCGAAAAGCTTACTGAAGACATTCAGGCACACGTCTGAGGCGTAGGCGGGATGAGTCGAGTGCAAAGCGGCAAGGCCTTTGCGGCGTGGCGTCGCCATGGAGTCCACGAATGACATGGAAGAAGGTGTCCACAGATGGCACCGATTTCGCGGATTCAACAGCAGGCCTCCACTGTCGAAAAGGAGGGGGCATAGCTCGGGCGGCGAGAGTTCCTTGTGGTTCACACATCAGAACAACGACCCCTTACACGCATCCAGAGTCAATCGAATCATTATCTTCTCTCCGCTTCCTCGACAACCGCTGTGGCGAGAATCCTGTCTCTTCGTCCAATGCCGTGGCGCGTCAGAAACCTGCTGCCAACCCTCCTGCCATCTGTGTCATCTGTGGACAACGACGTTTGATCAATTCGCGTCATATTCTTGACAAAATGAGCGAGGCGGCCTATGCTTTCGTATGGCATCAAGAGTGCGTGAGGGCATTG
>JAAAPH010000287.1 GCA_009908415.1 Bacteroidota bacterium | reverse complement strand
CCTTCATGGGAAGCGTCGCGGAGAACGTCATCCGGCGCGCGATTGGCCCCGTCCTCTCCGCCCGCGACTTCGCGCCGTTCGTGGCGGAGGAGCCGACTGCCTAGGCGCGGTGCACCGCTTGCCCTCCATCCCCGCTTCCCGCCCTCTCGTCTCTTTTCCTTGCCTTCCCCAAACCAACCCTCCTATTTATGACCGTCGACTCCATTATGAGCCGCGACGTCGAAGTGGTTGCCCCCGACGTGACGCTCATGGAAATTCAAGATGAGCTCCGAAAGCACGGATTTCGCCACTTGCTCGTGGTAGACGATGGCGCCTTGGTCGGGGTCATTTCCGACCGGGACGTGCTCCGCGTCATCAGCCCCTTCCTCGACACGCTGTCTGAGGCGCCGCGCGACGTGAAGACGCTCATGCGCTCAGCCCGCGAGGTGATGCGGGAAGATCCCGTGTCCGTGCATCCGGATACGAGCGTCGAGGAAGCTGCGGGCCTCCTCCTCGAACACACCATCTCGTGTCTGCCGGTCGTCAGCAAAGACAATCAGATCCAGGGGATTATCACCTCGAAGGATCTTTTGCGGCACCTCGTGAATCAGTGATCCGGTACACGGCTCGGAGGGCGCTGGCATGCCCCTTGCCGGACTTTCCCGTGGGGGGCAGCGGTCCTCTTGCGGGACGGGCACCCTCTGAGGGCCTTCGTTTTTCCGTCTTATCCTCGGCAACACCATGTCTATCTGGAATAAACTCAGCGGCGAGTTCATCGACGTCATCGAATGGACCGATGACTCGTCCAATACCCTCGTTTACCGCTTCGAGCGCCACGGCAACGAAATCAAAAACGGCGCACAGCTCACCGTGCGCGAAGGTCAGGCGGCGGTCTTCGTCGATGAGGGGCAGCTCGCCGATGTGTTTGAACCCGGTCGCTACGCGCTCACGACGTCCAATCTGCCCATCCTGTCGACGCTGCGCGGGTGGAAGCATGGCTTTGAGAGTCCGTTCAAGGCCGAGGTGTACTTCGTGAGCACCCGCCGGTTTACCGACCAAAAGTGGGGCACCAAGAATCCCGTCATGCTGCGCGACCCGGAGTTTGGCGCCGTGCGGCTCCGCGCCTTTGGCACCTACTCCTACCGAGTCGACGACCCGGCGCAGTTTCTCCGCGAGATCGTGGGCACGGACGGGCACTTCTCGACGAGTGAGATCTCGCATCAGCTGCGCAACATGATCGTGTCGCGCTTCACCGATGCGCTGGCCGAGAGCCAGCTCGCCGCGCTGGACCTGGCCGCCAACTACGACGAGTTGGGCGACTTTGTCCACGAGAAGATTGCGCCGGAGTTCGACGAGTACGGCATCGGATTGACGAAGCTGCTCGTGGAAAACATTTCGCTGCCGTCGGAGGTGGAGAAGGCGCTCGACAAGCGGACCAGCATGGGCGTCATCGGCGATCTGGGGGCGTACACGCAGTACCAGGCGGCCCAGTCGATGGAGAAGGCCGCCGACAACCCCGACGGTGGGGCGTCCAGCGGCATGGGCATGGGAATGGGCTTCGCGATGGCCAACCAGATCGGCCAGTCGATGCAGCAGCAGGGCCAGCAGCAATCGGGTGGGCCGCCGCCTCCGCCCTCGTCCGGCCCGGCTGTCTACATCGCCGTCCAGGGCGAGACGACGGGGCCGTTCAATGCGGCGCAGCTCAAGCAGAAGCTGCAAGACGGCGCGCTCGACCGCGCTACGATGGTGTGGATGGAAGGCATGGACGAGTGGGCGCCGGCCGGCGAGGTGGACGCGCTCCAGGCGCTCTTCAAGAGCACACCGCCGCCTCCCCCTCCGGCGTAGTAGCGCGTTCTTGCCGAGCCGTGCGGAAACCGCCCATGCCTTTGACGGCCCTCCCGGAAAGGTGAGGGCGTTTGCGCGTAGGGGCCTGGGTGGACGGCGCCGACGCGGGAACGTCTAACCCCATCCCCCTACCGCTCAGGTCGTCAGGTTGTCTGAACGGTTCAGGACATCTTCCTCACACCTGATTGCCGTCTCTTATGCCAGCCACTTCTTCTTTCCCCTGCACGAACTGCGGGGCGGAGCTGACCTTCGCTCCTGGTACCGACGCGCTCGCGTGTCCGTATTGCGGCACCGAAAATGCCATCGATGCGCCCGATGTGGCCATCAAGGAACGCGACTTCGAGGTGCAGGTCAGCGCCTTGCAAGACCAGCAGGAGGTGTACGAGGTGCAGACCGTGCGGTGCGACAGCTGCGGCGCCGAGAGCACGCTTGACGACAACGTGTCATCCGATCTCTGCCCCTTTTGCGGCACGTCGATGGTGCTGACCGAGCACACGCAGCGCCTCATCAAGCCCCAGGGGGTGCTGCCGTTCAAGGTCAAGGATGCCGAGGCGCATGCGGCCTTTCGCGAATGGCTCGGCGGCCTCTGGTTTGCGCCCAATGACCTGAAGCAGTACGCGCGCCAGGAAGGGCGGCTGGCCGGCATGTACCTGCCCTACTGGACGTTCGACACGGAGGCCACGACGCAGTATCGCGGCCGGCGCGGCGAATACTACTACGAGACGGAGACGTACACCGACGACGAGGGCAACACGCGCACCCGGCGCGTCCGCCGCACCCGGTGGTATCCGGCGCGCGGCACCGTCCACACCGCCTTCGACGACGTGCTCGTGGTGGCCAGCGATGGGTTGCCGCGCCCGTATCTGCGGAAGCTGGAGCCGTGGGACCTCGACGCCCTTCGCCCCTACGCGGACGAGTACCTGAGCGGCTTCCGCACAGAGAGCTACACGGTCGAGCTCGATGAGGGCTACCGGATCGCGCAGGAGCGGATGCAGCCGACCATCGATCGCAAGATCCGGCGCGACATCGGGGGCGACACGCAGCAGATCACGTCCAAGGCGTCCGAGTACGACGACACCACGTTCAAACACATCCTGCTGCCGGTGTGGCTCACCGCCTACCGGTACGGCGACGACGTGTACCGTATCATGATCAACGCGCGTACGGGTGAGGTGCAGGGCGAGCGGCCATGGAGCGCCGTAAAGATTGCGCTGGCTGTCGCTGCCGTGGTCCTGGTCGGGCTCGCCATCTGGGTGCTCAACGGATGACCGGGCCGCCTCCGGCTTGACGCCGTACTGACAGAAAAGCCGTCCCCAATTCACGCGAGCGGCCGGTCGGCTCCCCGGGCTGTGTTGAAAGGACCGTTTGGTGCCCGTATCTTGACCACGGTTCTTCGCATGCCATCGACCACAGGGATCTGCAGCGTACTGTGCACACCAAATACATCTTCGTGACGGGCGGCGTCACGTCCTCGCTCGGCAAAGGCATCTTTAGCGCCTCGTTGGGGCGGTTGTTGGAGGCGCGCGGCCTGCGCGTCACCATCCAGAAGTTCGACCCCTACATCAACGTCGACCCGGGGACGATGAATCCGTACGAGCACGGCGAGGTGTTCGTGACCGATGACGGGGCCGAAGCCGACCTGGACCTCGGCCACTACGAGCGCTTCCTCGGCCGGACGACGAGCCAGGCCAACAACGTGACAACCGGGCGCGTCTACCTGGAGGTCATCACCAAGGAGCGCGAGGGCGCCTACCTCGGCAAGACCGTGCAGGTCGTCCCGCATATCATCGACGAGATCAAGCACTGGATGCTGAAGCTCGGCGAGACGGGCGACTACGACGTCGTCATCACCGAGATCGGCGGCACGGTGGGCGACATCGAGGGGCAGCCCTACCTGGAGGCCATCCGCCAACTGCGCAACGAACTGGGCCCGCGCAATACGCTGACGGCCCACCTCACGCTCGTGCCCTACCTGCGCGCCGCCGGTGAGCTCAAGACGAAGCCCACGCAGCACTCGGTGAAGACGCTCCTCGGCTATGGGCTCCAGCCCGACATGCTCGTGTGCCGCTCCGAGCGCCCGCTCGACAGTGACATCCGCCGCAAGATTGCACGGTTCTGCAACGTCGAGCCGCGCGCCGTCATTCAGATGCTCGATGCCGAGTCCATCTACGAGGTCCCGCTCCTGCTGAAGGAGGAAGGCGCCGGCGAATTCGTGGTGGACCGCCTCTTCGACGAAGACGAGCAGCAGCGCTTCGACGCGACGCCAGATCTCGATGACTGGATCGAGTTCCTAAAACAGCTCAAGAATCCGGAGGCCACCGTGCCCATCGCGCTCGTGGGCAAGTACGTCGAGCACCAGGACGCGTACAAGTCGATCACCGAGAGCTTCATCCTCGCCGGCGTGCCCGATGGGCTCCAGGTCGAGCCCAAGTTCGTCCTTTCCGACGACCTCACGCCGCAGAACGTGGAGGAGCAGCTCGGCGATGTGGCGGGAATTCTCGTGGCGCCCGGCTTCGGCGATCGCGGCATCGAGGGCAAGCTGACGGCGGTCCGCTACGCCCGCGAAAACGACATTCCATTCTTCGGCATCTGCCTCGGCATGCAGTGCGCCATCGTCGAGTTTGCGCGGACCGTGTGCGGCTGGCAGAGCGCGCACTCCACCGAGTTTGACGCCGACACGCCGCACCCCGTCATCGACTTGATGGAGGAGCAAAAGAAGATCTCCGACAAAGGCGGGACGATGCGGCTCGGCCAGTACACCTGTCGCATCACGGAAGGCTCGCGCGTGCACGAGATTTACGGGGCCACCGAGGTGCAGGAGCGGCACCGGCACCGCTACGAGGTGAACAATGTGCTCCGCTACAAGCTGCGCGAGGAGGGGATGCGCTTCACCGGCGTGAACCCGGACACCGACCTCATCGAGATTGTCGAGCTCCCCGAAAAGCGCTGGTTCATCGGCGTGCAATTCCACCCGGAGTACAAGACGAAGGTGGGCCGGCCGCACCCCCTTTTCCGCTCGTTCATTACAGCGGCCGCGGCGTATGCCCGGCAGCGTGGCTTGATGGAAAACCCGCAGCCCGCGCGCCCGCAAAAAGTGGTGCCGCTGGCGTCGGCGGAGATGTGATTCAAATAGCGAATGACGATTTTCGAATAGCGAGTGGACTCGCACTTCACCACGCGCACTTCGCCATTCGCTACAGCGTGCGGATCAGGCCGATGACGCGGCCAATCACGTAACAGTCCGGCGCGTCGGGCGGGAACGTCTCCTCCGTGTAATGGCGGCTTGCCGGCCGGAGGTGGAGGCGGCCGTTCGCGTAGTCGAAGCGCCGCGCCTGGAGCTTCTCGCCGATGAGGGCTGCGACGAGCGTTCCGTTGCTGATGGCGTCCCACGGCTGCTCTTCGACGAGCAGCAGATCGCCTTTCAGAATGCCGTCGCCATTCATCCCATCGTCGCCGGCCGGTCCGATGATGCAGTCATCCGGGTCGCAGCCCCGAGGGAAGAGCCGGTCGTCTATCGAGAGCAGGCGGCGGGGCCGGTCGCGCAGCCGCTCAGGCTGATCGCTCTGCGTGCGGCTCACCACAGGCAGCATGGGCTGTCCCCCGTCGCGAGCCAGCGGATCCGTCGCCGTGTCGTCGACGAGCCGGATGCTGCGCGCCGCGTGTTTCTCCCGCTCGATGTAGCCCTTCTTTTCGAGCGCCTGCAAAAGCTTGTACACCCCGTTCGTTGAGCGGATGCCCAAGGCCTCTCCAATCTCTTGCAAGGTAGGCGGGCGGCGGTGTTCGCGCAGGTAGTCACGGATGAACTCGTACGCGTCGTCCTGGCGTTGCGTGAGGGGTTGCATGGCAGGAAAGGGGGTAAGGAAGCGGGCAGCGATGCGTGCGTGCACATATGTGTTGGGGCTAATATACGACATGGTGAACACATTTTCACTTATGCTTCTAACATGGTGAAATGATTTTCACAAAACCGGAGGGTCGGATATGTGTGGAGAAATGCGCCGCATGTGAGTCATTTGAAGTGCACTCAAAATAGCGGAAAAAGTCGCTTTTTAGGCGCTCAGGCTTGACATTGGGGCGTGCGGGCGTACTTTGTGGAGCCGTGGGGAAAAGTGGGGAATTGTCCCATGCAGTCCCACACGACGTGGTGAACCAGTGGCGCTTTGGCGCCGCGCATACCGAATACGCCGCACATGGCCTTCAAGGGACAGGCTGAATATTCCGTAGATAGCAAGGGCCGGGTGGCTATCCCGGCCAAGATGCGGAGTGCCATGAGCCCGGAGGCCAAAAGCACCTTCACGATCACGCGCGGGATGGAGAAGTGCATTGCGCTCTATCCGATGGACCGCTGGTCTGAGATGGAAAAGGAGATCGAAGAGCTGAACATGTACAAGAGCAAGGCGCGCGGCTTCGTCCGCCGCATCCTGATGTGGGCCGACGAGGTCTCGCTGGATGGACAGGGACGTATCACCATCCCGAAGTCGCTCGTGAAGTTCGGCAACCTCTCCGACCGCGCGCTCATCCTGGGGGCGTTCGATCGGCTTGAGATCTGGGATCCGGATACCTTCGATCATTACCTGGATGACCAGGAGGACGATTATGAGACCCTGGCCGAAAGCGTGATGGGGATGTAGATGAGCGAGCGCCATGACGCACGACGATGACAATGGCGCGCGCCCCGACGGCGCGCCCCGGCAATACGCCACGGAGTACCACGCTCCTGTTCTTTGGAAACATATTGTAGACGGACTGATCACCGACCCCGACGGGGTGTACGTCGATGCCACGCTGGGCGGCGGCGGCCATGCGGCTGCGCTGCTCGATGCCCTGGCCCCGGCCGGGCGCGTGCTCGGCATCGACCGCGACCCGGAGGCGCTGGCCGCCGCGCGCGACCGCTTGCGCGACGACCGGGAGGCCGGTCGCTTCCGTGCACTCCATGGCAACTTTGGCGACTTGCAGCAACTGCTCGATGCCGAGGGGGTCATCCCGGTGGACGGCGTGCTGCTCGACCTCGGCGTGTCGTCGCATCAGATCGACGAGGCCGAGCGGGGCTTCAGCTTTCAGCAGGAAGGCCCGCTTGACATGCGCATGAATCCGCGTGCCGGACTGACGGCGCACCAGGTCGTGAACGCATGGAGCGAGGACGAGCTGAAGCAGGCGCTCTACCGCTACGGCGAAGAGCGCCGCGCGCCCCAGATCGCCCGTGCGATCATTGCGGCGCGGCCCATCGAGACGACCGCCGCGCTGGCCGATGTCATCCGGGGTGCGGTGCCCGAGCGCGATGAAGTCAAGACGCTCGCGCGCGTCTTCCAAGCCATCCGCATCGTCGTGAACGGCGAGCTGGAGGAGTTGGAGCGTGCGCTGGAGCAAGCCGAATCTGTGGTGCGACCGGGCGGCCGGATCGCCGTGATCAGTTACCACTCCTTGGAAGACCGCCGCGCAAAACGCTACCTGCGCTACGGCAACTTCGAGGGCGAGCCGGTCCGCGACCTGTACGGGACCCTGATCGCCCCGTGGCAGGAGATCAACCGCAAGCCGCTTCGGGCGGCCGAGGACGAGGTTGAGGCCAACCCGCGCGCTCGCAGCGCCCGCCTGCGCATCGCTGAGCGCCGGGACGATGCGGATGCGGGCCCGCCCGTGCCTACCCCTTGATACTCCCTGAACCTGTACGGCTACGCCACCATGAACATTGCCGACGAGCTCAGCGCATGGTACGACTTGCGCGACCGGCTCCGCCGGAACCTGACCCACGGTGCGGAAGCAGGGCGGCCGCTGCCGCCCCAGCGCCTGCTCGATCACGTGGAAGATGTGATCGCGCAGATGGAGCGCCTGAAACGCTCCGCGCTGAAAGGCCCCTCCGCACCCACTACGCTCCAACCGAGCGATACCCCCACCGTGACTACTCCTCGAGAGGAGGCTCGCTAACGTTACACTCGAGAACGGTCACGTACTATGACCCTACATAACCATCAACCTACGACGCACTCAACCACCGACATTCTGACGCAGCATATCAAGACCGCAAAGCGGCACGTGCCGGCGCATCAGCCGCGCCTGCTCATCGTGGAGGATCATGCCGAGACGGCGATTCTCATCGAATACGCACTCCGCCGGTGGTACCGCACGGACGTGGTACCGACTGCCGAGGCCGCGCTACAGAAGGCTGCCACCACGCGGTATGACGGTTTTTTGATCGATATCACGCTGCGCTCGAAGCGCAACGGGCTCAACGTGCTGGAGGTGCTTCGCGCGCGGCCGACCTATCGCCGGACGCCGATGTTGGCCGTGACGGCCCACGCACTGCCTGGCGACCGGGGACGGTTTCTTGACGCAGGATTTGACGACTACGTGGCCAAGCCCTTCACCGCCGACGCCCTCCGCGCGACGGTGCGCCGCCAGATTCCCACGCACCAGCCAATTCCTGCCAGCCGTCCGGACCGGGACGCTGTGCTCGCTACGGGGAGGGCTGAATCATGAAGAAGACATCGAACCGAAAGCGGATGTATTCGGGCCGCCGTCGCGCGCGCCATAACCGGCGTGCGAATCGGTCGCGCACCGCGTCGACGACGCAGTGGCAGCGGCACGGTACGGCCCTGCCGGGGTGGAAAGAGCTCTCCAATGAAGAAGCGCGGCGCGACAAGCGCTCGGACGGGTTCCTGGAGCGGGTCTCGACCGTCCGCATGGTGCTCATCATTCTGGCGCTCGGCGCCGCGGCTACGCTCTACGTTGGCCACGTGCATGCCACGCAGGACCTGCTGGCCCGTGTGCAGGAGGCCCGGGAGGTCAACCGGTCGTTGCATCTGAAGCACAATCGGTTGAAGGGCGCCTTCGACCGCGCCACCGGCCCGGCCGCCATTCACGAGCGGGCGCAGGCGCTGGGCCTCGAAGAGAGCCTGGCGTACGGCCCGACCATCGAACTAGAAGCGGAGTGATGCCGCGCGCCAAATCACGTACCGAATGGGAGAACCACGAGATCAAATACTGGCCCGGATGTACAGCGTGCTGACGCTGCTCAGCCTGCTGCCTGTGCTGGTGGCCGGTCAGGTGCTCTGGATCTATCTGACCGAGGGCGCCGAGCTGCAGGAACGGGGCGAGCAGCAGTCCCGGTCCACCGTTGAGATTCCGGCCATGCGAGGCACCATCCTCGACCGGTCCGGGCGCGCGCTGGCTATTAACACGGCCCGCTACGACCTGGCCCTCGACCCGACGGTGCCGGGCTTCACCAAGAAACAAGACGCGTTCTTTGAAAGATTGTCAGCGCTCACGGGGACACCGGTCGCCGAATATCGCCGCCGCGTGCGGCGTCGGAGCAGCCCGCAGTACGTGCGATTGGCGCGCGAGCTGGACGAGCCGCAGGCCGAGGCCATCGAGAACTGGGAGGTGCCCGGCGTGATCCTGACCCCACGGTTCGCGCGGCGCTACAACTACGGCACAACCGCTGCCCAGGTGCTCGGCCACGTCAACACCGACGGGGCCGGGATTGCGGGACTGGAAATGGAGTACGACAACCACCTGCAGGGTACGCCCGGCTGGCGCGCCGTGAAGCGCGACCGACGAGGCCACATCAAAGCGTTTGTTGGGGGGCAAGTCGTCGAGCCGGAGCACGGACAGAACCTCGTGCTCACCATCGATCTCGTGCGGCAGACGATCCTCGAAGACGAGCTGCGGCGCGGCGTGGAAGAGAGCGGCGCGAAGTGGGGAACCGCCATCGCGATGGACCCGAACACGGGGGCCATCCTGGCCATGGCCAACGTGCCGACGTACAACCCGAACCGACCGGCCGCCTTTGCCGACGCCGCGCGCCGCAACCGCGCCATCACCGATCGCATTGAGCCGGGATCCACGTTCAAGCTGGTGGGTGCAGCCGCGGCGGTCGAGCAGGACCTCGTGGAGATGGGCGACTCGATCGATACGGGCGACGGGTGGGCGGTCTTCCACGGGCGCACGATGAAAGACACGCATGCCCACGGCACCATCAGCTTCGCCGACGTGATCGCCGTGTCGAGCAACGTGGGCATGGCCAAGACGGTGCGCCAGCTCGATCCCGGGACGTTTTACCAGTACGCGCGCAACCTGGGCTTCGGTCAGCCCACATGGATCGACCTGCCGGGTGAGGTCGGCGGCGTGCTCAAGAAGCCGTCCACGTGGAGCGGCACCACGCTCACGTCAATGAGCATCGGCTACGAAGTATCGGCCACCCCCCTGCAGGTCCTCACGGCCTACTCGGCGCTCGCCAACGGCGGTCTGCTCGTGCAGCCCTACGTCGTGGAAGAGCGGCAGCGCATGACGGGCGAGACCGTGTGGCAGCACGAGCCGGATTCGGTGCGCCGCGCGCTCCGCCGCGCGACCACGCGCACGCTGCGGCCGGCGTTCCGGAACGTGGTGACCGAGGGGACGGCCGAGATGGCCCACGTCGGCGGGCTCCGCATCGCAGGCAAGACGGGAACCGCCTTACGCGCCGTGGGCGGCAGCTACGACCCAGACTACACGCGCGCCTCGTTCGTGGGCTTCTTCCCTGCGGACGATCCGAAGGTGGCGCTGATCGTTGTGGTGGGCGATCCGGAATCCAGCATTTACGGCGGGGCAGTGGCTGCGCCCGTGTTCCGGCGCGTGGCGCGGCGCTGGGCGAGCTCCTTCCCCGAGGTGGTGCAGCGGCTCGCTGCGCAGCGCGACCCCGAGCTTCGACCGGCGCCGTCTTCGATCCCGACCGTCAAGGCGCGAGCGGCGGACACCGCCGAGGGCATGATGCCGGACTTCCAGGGGCTCAGCGCGCGGGCCGCCGTGCACTGGCTGCGCGATCGCGGCATCGAGGCGCGGGTGCGCGGGCACGGCACCATCGTGGAGCAGTGGCCGGCGCCGGGCACACAGCTCGCCAGCCGCGCCGTACTGCGCGGTCAGGAGGAACGATAATCGAGCACAAGATGCAACGCGCACATTCACCACAGAATAAGACATACCACGTGCGGGCCCCAATGCCATGCACCTACGTACTCTGCTGGACCGCCTCGACCGCGCAGATCTGTTGATCGGCGTCGAGGGGCGCTCTGGCGCTGACGATATTTCCATCGACCACCTGGCGGACGACAGCCGGGCGGTTGGGCCCAACGGATGCTTCATCGCCGTACGCGGCGTGGAGACCGACGGCCACCTGTTCATTGACAAGGCTGTTCAAAACGGAGCCACCGCCATCGTGTGCGAAGCGGTGCCGGAGAGGACGTCTTCGCGTTTTCCCGGTACCGCCTTCGTGCGCGTTTCCGACTCCCGCATGGCCCTCGCCGAAGGGGCCGCTGCATATTACGGCGACCCGTCGCAGGCGCTGCGGACGATCGGCATCACGGGCACCAACGGCAAGACGACGACGGCTTTTCTAGTCCACCACCTCCTGACGCTCCTGAAAGAGAAATCGGGGCTGATTGGCACTATTGAAACGCGGATTGGCGAAGCGGTCGTCGAGGCAGCCCTCACCACACCGGGCGCGCTGGAACTCCAGCGCCTGCTCCGCCGCATGGTGGACGAAGGGTGCACGGCGTGCGCGATGGAAGTATCCTCGCACGCGCTGGCCCAAGAGCGCGTCGGCGCCACGCACTTCGACGTGGGCGTCTTCACGAACTTGACCGTCGATCATCTGGATTACCACGGCACGCTGCAGGACTATCGGGCGGCCAAGAAGAAGCTCTTCGACGGACTGTCGTCCGACGCCACCGCCGTGTACAACATGGATGACGATGACGGGGCGCGGATGGTCGCCGACACACAAGCGCAGACCCTTTCGTATGGCACGCATGCATCGGCCGACATCCGGGTCGAGGTGCTTGCCAATCGCATCGACGGGTTGCGGCTGCGGCTCGACGGGATGACCGGCGCATTCCGGCTGGTCGGCGCGTTTAATGCGTACAACCTAGCGGCTGCGTATGGCGCGGCCCGTGCGTTGGGCTACCCGGCCGGCGATGTGATGCAAGCGCTGGAAGTGGCGCCGCCGGTGCCCGGGCGTTTCGAGCAACTGACGTTCGACAATGGCACGACGGTCATCGTCGACTACGCGCACACGCCCGACGCGCTGGAAAACATCCTGAAGGCGATCCGCACGACCAAAAAGCCCGACGCGGCGCTGTGGTGCGTGTTCGGCTGCGGGGGCGACCGCGACGCCTCCAAACGGCGCGTGATGGGCAGCATCGCCGAGCGCCACGCCGATCACGTGATTGTGACGAGTGACAACCCGCGCACCGAGGAGCCCGAGGCCATCATGAACAACATCCGTCGCGGCATGAACCGCCCGAACGCCGCCGACTGGATCGTAGATCGTGACGCGGCCATCCGGGCGGCTGCGATGCAGGCTGCGCCCGGCGACGTGGTGCTCATCGCCGGCAAAGGCCACGAACCGTATCAGGTTATCGGCACCGAGCGCCGGCCGTTCGACGACCGCAAAAAAGCCCGCCGGTATTTTAGCGACCGCCCCTGATTTCGGAGAGATGTTTGTGTGGATGAAAGGCATCCACACCGTTGCTTCTGACGTCCACGCGCAATGCTTTATTACCTCATCGAATACTTAGAACGGCTCTACCAGCCTCCGGGCTTTCAGGTGATCCAGTTTATCACCGTCCGGGCCGGGCTGGCGGCGGCCACCTCGCTGGCGATTGCGCTCTTTGCCGGGCAGGGCATCATTCGGTGGCTGGCGCGCAAGCAAATCGGCGAGCAGGTGCGGGAAGGGCAGGCGGCGGGCGCGGTGAGCCACGCCCACAAGGCCGGCACGCCCACCATGGGCGGTGTCATCATCCTGACGGCCATCCTGGGTGCGACGCTCCTCTGGGGCGACATTGCGCGCATGTATGTATGGCTGGCCATGTTGGCCACGGCGTGGATGGGCGTCATCGGCTTTGCAGACGACTACATCAAGACCGTGCTGAAGCGGAAAGACGGCTTGCCGCCACGCGCCAAGGTGGTCAGCCAGGTGGTGGTTGGCGTTCTCGTGGGCGCCACGCTGTACTTCCACCCGGCTGTGGCTGAGTTTCAAGGCCTTACGTATGTACCCTTCCTCAAAAACCGCGTACTCGACTATGATTTCCTGGCGGCCTGGACGGGGCGCCTCGACTTGGGGTGGCTCATATACATCCCCGTCTCGGTTTTCATCATGACGGCCGTCTCCAATGCGGTGAACCTCACCGACGGACTGGACGGACTCACGACGGGCGTGACGGCTTTCGTGTCGCTGGGACTCATCGCCCTGGCGTACGTGTCGGGCAACACCAACTTTGCCGCGTTCCTCGACGTGATGTTTTTGCCCGGCATCGGCGAGTTGACCGTGTTTGGGGCGGCGCTCGCGGCCTCCTGCTTCGGCTTCCTCTGGTACAACGGCTATCCGGCGTCCATCTTTATGGGCGATACGGGGTCCCTGGCCCTGGGGGCGGCCGTCGGCACGATGACGCTCATGGTGCGCAAGGAGCTGCTGCTCCCGCTCCTTGGGTTCGTGTATTTCGCCGAGGCTGTGTCCGTGATCCTGCAGGTGGGCTACTTCAAATACACCCGGCGGACGATGGGCAAAGGCCAGCGCCTCTTCCGGATGGCACCAGTCCATCACCACTATGAAGCGAAGGGCGTGCACGAAGCGAAGATCGTCACGCGCTTCTGGATCGTGACCGCCCTCACCGTGATCGCCACCCTGCTCTCGCTCCGCATACGTTAGTTGTAAATCGTTCCAAGTTGGCAACTTGCAGGTTAACCGGACCCAACCTTCAACTTTCCAACCCTGAACTTTCAAACCAAAGTTATGACTCCGGCTGAAGTGCAAGGCAAGCAAGTGACCGTCGTCGGCGGGGCCCGGAGTGGGCTCGCCGTGGCGAAGCTGCTGGCGACGGCCGGAGCCGATGTGTTCTTGACCGAGCGGGATGCGCCGGAAGCGGGCCTTACGGACGCGCTCGACGAAGTGGGCGTCACGTACGAGTTCGGCGGGCACACACCCCGCGCGCTCGATGCCGACTTCTTCGTCGTGAGCCCGGGTGTGCCCTCGACCGTCAACCTCGTGCAGCAGGCCCAGCGGTTGGGGCTCACGATCTACTCCGAGATCGAGGCCGCGTCCTGGTTTTGCGAGGCGCCCATCGTGGCCATCACGGGAACGAACGGCAAGACGACTACGACGAGCCTGACCGGGCACGTCTTCCGCACGGCGGTGGACACCGACCCGGCCTGGCGCGACCGCGACGTGATCGTCGCCGGCAACATCGGCTATCCGATGTCTGACTACGTGCTCGACACCGATGCCGACGACGTGGTGGTGATGGAAGTGTCCAGCTTCCAACTCGACCACATCGACACGTTTCACCCCCGCGTGAGCGTGCTGCTCAACATTACGCCGGACCATTTGGACCGCTATCAGAACAAGTTCGAACGCTACGCCCAGAGTAAATTTCGCATTTTTGAGAATCTGCAGGCGGGCGACACCCTCGTCTATAATCACGACGACGAGGTCGTCCGCACGCAGGCACAGCAACGCGCCGCGCGGCGCAACGTCACGGCCCTGGGCTTCAGCCTGGAGCAGGAAGTCCGCGCCGGCGCCTTTCTTCGCGACCACGCCCTTGTTTTTCGTATCAATGACCAAGAGGAGACGCTTATGCAGGCCGACGACGTAGCCCTTCGCGGGCGACACAACCTGTACAACTCGCTGGCTGCCGCCGTGGCCGCGCGCGTCATGGAAGTGCGCAGCGACGTGGTGCGCGAGAGCCTGGCGAGCTTCGAAGGCGTGCCCCACCGGCTGGAGCTCGTACGCAATCGCAACGGCGTGCGCTTCGTAAACGACTCGAAGGCGACCAACGTGAACGCCATGTGGTACGCGCTCGAAAGCTACAACAGCCCCGTCGTGCTCATTGCCGGCGGGCGCGACAAGGGCAATGACTATGCGGCCATCAAGCCGCTCATCCGGGAGAAGGTGCGCGCCGTGATTGCCATCGGCGAGAGCGCAGATACGGTGCTCCGCGAGATCGGTACGCTGGCCCCAGATCGTGACATCGCCACTTCGATGGAGGATGCCATCCAGAAGGCCGACCGCATGGCCAAGCGCGGCGACGTGGTGCTGCTCAGCCCGGCCTGCTCCTCGTTCGATATGTTTGAGAACTACGAGGACCGCGGCGACACCTTTCGGCGATTGGTGATGCGGTTGTAGAGTGGCCCACTGCGTTGGCGTCATGCATGGTCATGTACTCGCCTTTCGGCTCGTGTCGAAAAGCCCCCTCCGGTCGCTGTCAAGGATCGTCATTTCGCCACTTTATGAGATAGTACATGGACGTCAGCGCAAGCGAACAAAATGACGGCGGGCGCAGCGAGCCACGTGACGCAAAGCACAGCGACGCATTTGACACGAACGCAGTAAGCCGCTGACCAACCACGACGCGCCGCAAGGTGCACATGACTCACTTTAGTTTTCATGACCAACGTAGCATCCACCATTAAGCAGAAGCTGACCCGCCAGGCCCCGGCCGACAAATACGTCATCTGGGTGGTGCTTGGGCTGGCTGCTATCGGCATCGTGGCCGTGTACAGCGCGATCACGTTCCTGGCCGAGACGAAGGCCGGCGGCAACACCGAGGCGTTTCTCTGGCGGCACCTCGTGCGCGTTGGCCTGGCGCTGGGCGTGATGGGTGTGGTGAGCTTCGTCGACTATCGGACGCTGGCGCGCTTTAGCAAGCTGGCGCTGATTGGTGCGCTGGGCCTCCTGCTCGCCGTGCAGATTGTGGGCGTCGCTTCCGGGGGCGCAGAGCGTTGGATCCGGGTCGGGTCGTTCGGCTTCCAGCCGTCCGATCTGGCGAAGGTCGCGCTCGTGATGTACATCGCCGTGCTACTGACCCAGAAGCAAACGTACATCAAGAGCTTTACCCGTTCGTTTTTGCCGCTCCTCGTTTGGGTGCTGCTCACGGTGGCCCTCATCGGCGTGGAAGACCTGTCGACCGCGTTCGTGGTGCTGGTGACCGCGATGCTGATGTGCTTCGTGGGGCGCGTGAGCTTCATCCAGTTGAGCGGTCTCGCCCTGGTGGGGGCAGGCCTGGCCGTGATCATGTTGATGGGGTCGCCCCACCGGGCCGCCCGCATCGAGGCCTACCTTGGGATGGATCTCTTTCCGAATACGCAGACCGAGCAGGTCTTCGACCGGCAGGCCGAGGGCTATCAGGCCGATCAGGCCCGCATTGCCATCGCCATGGGGGGGCTGACGGGGGTGGGGCCGGGGAAGAGCATCCAACGCGACTTTCTGCCGGCGCCGTACAACGACTTCATCTTCGCCATCATTACCGAGGAATACGGCCTCGTCCGGGGGGCGATGGGCTTGCTGCTGCTGTTCAGCATCCTGCTCTTCCGAGGGCTGCTGCGCATCGCCCGGCACGCGCCCGACCCGCTGGGGCTGTTTCTGGGCGTGGGCTTCACCGTCATGGTGGCGCTGTATGGCTTCATCCATGCCGGCGTGGCGAGCGGCCTCTTGCCCGTCACCGGCCTCCCGATGCCCCTGGTGTCGTACGGCGGGACCTCCATGGTGACGACCGGCTTTATGCTCGGCGTTCTCCTGAATATCTCACGCCAGGCCCGCCCCTCGCCCTAACCACCATGTAGTACGCACGCACGGCACCACCGGCATGACCTCCGGCCCCCGTGCGTCTCTCCGCACTTGAACCAACGATTGCAGCATCCTTCGCATGACACACCGCGCACCGCACATACTGCTGGCCGGCGGCGGCACGGGGGGGCACGTGTACCCCGCCATCGCCATTGCGGACGCGATCCGGGAGCTGGCCCCGGCCGCCGAGATCGCGTTCGTGGGCACGCGCGACCGGCTGGAGGCGCAGGCCGTCCCGAAGGCGGGCTACTCGCTCTACCCGATCACGGTGGCCGGCTTTCAGCGGTCGCTGTCGGCGCGCAACCTGCAGTTTCCGTTCAAGCTCCTCAAGGGGTTCGTGCAGAGCTGGAACCTCGTCCGCGGCTTCGACCCGGACGTGGCCGTGGGCACCGGCGGCTACGTGGCAGGGCCCGCGCTCGTCGCCGCGTGGATGCGCGGACGCCCCATCGTGGTTCAGGAGCAGAACGCGTACGCCGGCATCACGAACCGACTGCTGAGCGTCCTGGCGACGCGCATCCACCTGGCGTTTCCGGAGGCGAAAGACTACGTGCCGGCCCGCCGCGCCGTCATCAGCGGCAACCCAACGCGGGCCGCGCTCACCGAGGCACGTCGCGGACCGGCCCGCGACCACTTCGGCATCCCCGACGACGCGTCCGTGCTGCTTGTGTTTGGCGGGTCGCTCGGCAGCGCCGCGCTCAACGGCGCGCTCGAACGGCACGTGCACACGCTGCTCGACGGCGCGGCGTCTCTCCACGTCATCTGGCAGACGGGCAACCGGTACTACGACACGCTGGCCGATCGCGTCGCGCCGCATCCGCGCCTGCACCTGATGCAGTACATCGAGCGGATGGATATGGCGTATGCGGCGGCCGACCTCGCGCTCTGCCGCGCCGGCGCCATCACGTGCAGCGAACTCATGGTGACGGGCACGCCGGCGCTCCTCGTGCCCTCGCCCAACGTGACGGCCGACCACCAGACCAAGAATGCGCGAAGCATGGAACGCGGCGGCGCAGCGCGCCTTCTGCCCGAAGCGGAACTGGGCGCACGCTTCGTCGCGGCCGTGACCGCCGTGCTCGGCGATCCGGCGCAGCGCGCGCAGATGGCCGCGGCGGCCCGCGACATGGCGCGTCCGGATGCTGCGCACCGCATCGCCGAAGACCTCCTCGAAATTGCAGAAGCACGAGTGTCGAATGCCGACCGTCCACGAGATGGAGGCGCAGCGGATGCCTCATTCGACAATCGACATTCGAAAATCGAAAGTTGATATGGAACGACGTAGACAACCGGCCCTTGGGCGCATCCGCCGGGTCCACATGGTGGGCATTGGTGGCATCGGCATGAGCTCCATCGCCGAGGTGCTCCTGAACCGCGGGTACCGGGTCACCGGCTCGGACTTGGAGACGACCGACGTGACGGAGCGCCTCGAATCGCTGGGCGCGACCATCTACGAAGGCCACGCCGCCGAGCAGATCGGGGAAGCCGACGTGGTGGTGTATTCCTCGGCCGTCGACCCGGCGGAGAACCCGGAGACGCAGGAGGCCGAGCGCCGGCGCATCTCGCTCATCCCGCGCGCCGAGATGCTGGGCGAGCTCGTTCGCATGAAGTACGGCGTGGGCATCGCCGGCATGCACGGCAAGACGACGACCACGACCATGACGGGCCTCGTGGCCACCGAAGGCGCCTTCGACCCGACGATCATCGTCGGCGGCAAGGTGGCCACGTTCGAGTCGAACGCCGTCGCTGGCGAGGGCGATATTATCGTGATTGAGGCCGACGAATACGACCGCACGTTCCTGCGCCTGACGCCGTCGCTGGCGGTGATCACCAACATCGAGGAGGAGCACCTCGATATCTACGACGACCTCGACGACATCAAGCGCGCCTTCACGCAGTACGCGAACGCGGTCCCCTTCTTCGGGGCGGCTATCCTGTGCATCGACGACCCGGTCGTGCAGGAGATCGTGGGCGACATCGAGCGGCGCATCATCACGTACGGCACGACGCGCCAGGCCGAGGTGCGCGCTGAGGACATCGAGTTGGAGGGGCTCACCTCGCGCTTCATGGTGGTGTTTCGGGGCGAGACGCTCGGGCCCATCGAGGTCGACGCGCCCGGCCACTACAACGCCATGAACGCGCTGGCCGCCGTCACTGTGGGGCTGGAGCTTGACATCCCGTTCGAGAAGATTCAGGCGGGCATCGCGCGCTTTACGGGCGTACGGCGGCGCTTCGAGCCCGTGGGCACCGCGAACGACATCCAGGTGGTCGACGACTACTCGCACCATCCGACGGAGGTGAAGGTCATGCTCGAAGCGGCAAGTGCGGGGCTTCCAGACCGGCGCATCGTGGCCGTCTTCCAGCCGCACCTGTACTCGCGGACCCGCGACTTCCAGGACGAATTTGCGCGGTCGTTTTTCAACGCGGACGTACTCGTGGTCACCGACGTGTACCCGGCGCGCGAGGCGCCTATCGAGGGCATCGATGGGCAGCTTATTGCCGAACGCGCGCAGCAGTACGGGCACCGCGGCGTGACCTACGTGCCGGACAAGACGGACCTGCCCCGCCATCTACTGGAGACGACCCAGCCGGGCGATACGGTCATCACCGTGGGGGCTGGCGACATCTGGCGATATGGCCGGGCGTTTTATGAACAGCTGGAGGAGCGAGAAGCAAGTGTAAAGACGTAGCACTGCTACGTCTCAGCACTGCTACGTCTCAACGAGGCTCGAACACGATCAAACCATGACACAGGTATCATCCACATATCAGCGATGGACGCGGCGGTTCGCGATGGCGGGGGCGCTCGCCCTCGTCGTGGCCCTCGGCGTGTTTGGTTGGCGCTGGCAGGCCTCGGTGCGCGTGGCGGCCATCGACGTGGTGGGCGCAGCGCACGCGGCGCCGGATACGCTCCGTGCGCTCACGCGCGTGGACACCGGCGCCGTGCTGTACGACGTCGCGCCCGTGCTCGTGGCCGACCGCGTGCGGCGCCACCCGTGGGTGCAGGACGCATCCGTGATGCGGCTCCCGACGGGCACGCTCCGCATCAGCGTCACGGAGCGCACGCCGGCCGCGCTCGCCATGGCGGACGACGGCACACCGGCGTTTTACGTGGATCGCTACGGCTTCTGCATGCCGCTATCCGAGGGCGCGAGCTACGACGTGCCGCTCCTCTACGGCCTCGCCGACGCCTATTCGCCGACGCGGCCCGTCGCGCACGACGTCGTCCGCGACGTGCTGGGCGCGTTGCCGGCCTCCGCCGCGCGCGACCTCGTCGCCGAACTCGCCGTGCAGCCGGATAGCACGTTGCAGCTCTACACCCGTCCGACGAGTGCGCACGGCGCCATCCGCGTGGAGATGGGCCAGGACGCCATCGGGCAGAAGCTCGGCCGGCTGCAGGCGTTTTGGACGCAGGCCGTGCAGCCACGCCCCGACACGCGCTTCATGCGCATCGACCTCCGTTTTGACAGCCAGATTGTAACCGAAGAAGAGACTTCATCTGCGATCAGCGCCTCGCCGTCCGCTCGCGCCGACTAGCGGCGGTCCCCTGATCGTTCACCATAAATCCCTGTAGCCATGAATGAAAACATTGTAGTAGGCGTCGACATCGGCACCACCAAGGTGTGCGCCGTCGTCGCGGCCGAGGACGACCTGGGCCGCGTCAACATCCTCGGCATGGGCGTGTCCGAATCGCACGGCCTGAACCGTGGGGTGGTCGTGAACATCGACAAGACCGTGGCCGCCGTGCAGGAAGCCGTCCACGAGGCGGAGCGCGCGGCGGGCGTCGAAGTGCGCAGCGTGATTGTCGGGATTGCCGGCGACCACGTGCAGAGCTTCCAGAGCCGCGGCGTCGTCGCCATCTCAAACCGCAACGGCGAGATCACGCAGCAGGACGTGCAGCGCCTGCTCGAAGACACGATGCACGTGGCCATGCCGGCCGACCGCGAGATCTTGCACGTCATCCCGCAAGAGTTCATCGTGGACGGGCAGGACGGCGTGGCCGACCCGGTGGGAATGAGCGGCGTTCGCCTCGAAGCGAACGTCCACATCATCACCGGGCTCGTGACGGCGGCGAAGAACATCTACCGGTGCATCGAGAAGGCCGGTTACGAGGTGGCCGATCTCGTCCTGGAGCCGCTCGCCTCCTCCTTCAGCGTGCTGCACGAAGACGAGAAGGAGGTCGGCGTGGCGCTCATCGACATCGGGGGCGGCACGACGGACATCGCCGTCTTCGAGGACCACACGATCCGCCACACGGCCGTGATTGCCGTGGCGGGCGACAAGGTGACCGACGACATCCGCAAGGGCCTGGGCGTCATGCGCGATCAGGCCGAGCAGCTGAAGCGGCAGTTCGGCACGGCGCTCGTCGACATGGCCGCCCCGAACGAAGAGATCACGATCCCGGGCATCGGCGGGCGGCCCGAGAAAAGCATCGGGCGCGACACGCTCGCGCAGGTCATTCAGCCGCGCATCGAAGAGATCCTGGAGATCGCGGCCATCGAGATCAAGCGCAGCGGCTATGCCCGCCACCTGAGCGTCGGCTGCGTGCTGACGGGCGGCGGGGCGCTGGTGCCCGGCACGGCCGAGTTGGCCGCCGAGGTGCTGGGCATGGAAGCCCGCATCGGCCGGCCCATGGGCCTCGGCGGCGGCCTCGTCGAAGAGGTCAGCGATCCGAAGTTCGCCACGGCCGTGGGGCTCGTGCTCTACGGCATGCGGCCCGAGGTCATCGGCGGCGCGCCGTTCGACACCGACGTAAGCGCTGCGAGCCACGGCGACGGCCTGCCCGGCGAGACGCTCATCGACAAAATCACCGGACGCATGAAATCCTGGTTCGACGAACTGTAAGCCCGACCCGCATTCATTTCGTACCGACGCAGCATGCTGCGTCTCAACCCCTGAATAAATCAATCCTACATTATTCCAGCTCTGTAGCGACGCGCTGAGGCTGCTCATCTCAGACGCTACCGGGCTGCTTCGCATCTCAGCGAACCACAGACCTCTGGAGGGACCTCATCATGGATCACGACTTTAGCTCACGATTTTCGTTCGACGATGACGCGAACGAAGAAGCCAAAATCTGCGTCGTCGGCGTCGGCGGCGGAGGCGGTAACGCCATCAACAACATGGTCGAGAAGGGCATTCGCGGCAGCGTCGAGTTTGTCGCGGTGAACACCGACTCGCAGGCGCTGGCTGAAAACAAGGCGCCGCAGAAGATTCAGGCCGGCCGCATGATCACCAAAGGGCTAGGCGCGGGCGCGCGACCCGGCACGGGCGCGAAGGCGCTCGAAGAGAGCCGCGAGGAGATCAAGCAGGCCATCGACGACTTCGACATGGTCTTCATCACGGCCGGCATGGGCGGCGGCACGGGCACCGGCGGCGCGCCCGTCGTGGCCTCCATCGCGCAGGAGCTCGACATCCTGACCGTCGCCATCGTAACGAAGCCCTTCGACTGCGAGGGGCAGCGCCGCATGACGACGGCCACCGAGGGCATCGAGTTGCTCCGCGAGCACGTCGATACGCTCATCGTCATTCCGAACGAGCGGCTGCTCGACATTGCCGACGAGGACACGAGCCTCATCGAGGCGTTCGGCAAGGCCGATGAGGTGCTTTACAACGCGACGCGCGGCATCTCCGACCTGATCACCGTGCACGGCCTCATCAACCTCGACTTCGCCGACGTGAAGACGACGATGAAGAACGGCGGCACGGCGCTCATGGGCTCGGCCACGTCCTCGTCCGAAAACCGCGCCGAGAAGGCGGCCATCGAGGCCATCAGCAGTCCGCTCCTAGACGGCCTCTCGATCGCCGGGGCGCGCAACGTGCTCGTCAACATCACGAGCGGCCCGTCGCTGGGCATCCGCGAGGCGACCGCCGCGACGAGCGTCATCCAGCGCGAGGCGGGCGAGGATGTCGAGGTCATCTTCGGTACGGTCATCGACGAAGAGATGGACGACAAGCTGCGCGTCACGGTCATCGCCACCGGGTTCGAAGACGGGCCAAAGCGCCACGACGAGACGCCCACGCGCCGCAGCGTGCCGCTCGACGAGGACAACCAGCCCGTCCACTACAAGGGTGAGGACAACCTGCGCCAGCTCGACACGCCGGCCTACGAACGCCGCACCTCACCGCTCCGGAAAGGCCGCAAGCAAAAGCCGTCCGGCGACGAGGACGGCGACGAGGACGATGACCGTGCTGAGGCGACGAACATCCGGCGGCTCCGTGCCGACGAGCTCAAGAACCGCGAGGACCGGGAGGAGCGCATCCGCAAGGACGACACCGATACCCCAGCCTTCCTGCGCAAGATGATGGACTGACGCGAATACCCGCGTCTCGATGGGCGATTGTCGGATGGGGATGACGCACCGATGTCACTAGGGCTACCGATATTGTCGTCATGATTCGAGAATCAACAATCGACGGGTGTTAAGAGGGCCCTCCAGCCCCGCCACCGGCGACCCGTGAGCACGGTCGCAAGCTCGGCGTCCTGAAGCGCGCGAGCGCAGGTGGTGCAACGCCGCGGCTGCATCAGGTCCAGCCGCCAGCACGAGCCGCACTTCCCTCCGAGGGAGGTGCGGCTTTGCTTTGCAGGGAAACCGGGCGGTAATGGGCCGTCACGGGGCGTGCCGGTGCGGGCGGATCCCCCGGACTACACGTCGAGCAGAAAGCCGCCGGATAGGGCGATCAGGTCCACCGTGCCGAGTGTGACTTGCGTTTGCACGAAGGGGGTGAGGGCAGACGACGAGGGAAAGCGAAGTCCGCCGACGAGGTTGAGCCCGGTATCGGATGGGTTCTGGCCGGTGGCGTCGTCGTAAAACGAAAAGCCCAGCCCGGCTCCGGCGTAGGGGCGAATGCGCGGATGGGCGACCGGGAAGCGATAGAGGGCATTCACGCTGAGCGTGACAAACGATCCGCGGGCCGGAAGGTACACGTCCAGGGCGGACTGCAGCGCGACCGGCTGGCTCCTGAAGGGAAGACGCGCCTCGGCGCCCACGAGGAGTTCCTCGACGTTGGCCACGTCGAACCCCACGCGCGGGCCCACGGCAAGCGGGCTCTGTGCCGCAGCCGGCACTGATGCGCTCAGTCCGACAAGAAGTGTACACACGACGAAAAGACGCATGGTACGACGAGCCGTCTGTGCGAAGACCGGAGTGCCTGCGAAACTAAGCGCTGGACGTGTTGGGCACAAGCGCGGTGCCCCGAAACGACGAAAGCCGCCACGACCAAGGGCCGCAGCGGCTTTCGGTGCGCCGAATGTCACGGGGATGGCTAGAAGCTGAAGAGTAGTCCACCCATCAGGTTGAACAGTGTGAAGTCGCCACCAACATTGATTTTCGCCTGAGCAAAGGGTTGCAGATTGCCAGCTTCGAATTTAGCACCACCTACGAGGTTGAGGCCAACATCTGTGGTACTAGCCGAGACGCCTCCAAACCCGCCAAAGGGGGTGTCGACAGCCTCAGTCGATGATGAGAAGCGAACGATACCTAGGCCTCCACCTGCGTACGGGGTAAACGCTTGATTATCAATTCCGAACTCGTACAGTGCGTTGATATCAATGGTAAAGGCCGAGACGTCGACACCATCCACGCCGCTACTGACAAAGTAGTAGTCAAAAGCTGGATTGATTACGACGGGTAATGCATCTGAAGTGATGCGACCATCCGCACCAATAAAAAACTCTTCAAGGTCACCGAGATCAATGCCAAGGCGAGGGCCGACCTCGATGGAGGTTTGCGCATCTGCTTGCTGAGGGACAGCGAGGAAGAATAGCGCCAAGAGGACTGTCAGTACAGAGAGCTTTCTCATAAGTCAGGGGGTGTCTGTGAGGAGTGGATTAGATGAGTGAGACGTCGACCTGAAGGGTCATATTAAGACTCTCATCCATTAAAGCGTATTATTACGCTTGGAGCGGCCACATGCGTGACATTTGTGAAAATACACGCAGGTAGACCCCAAGCGCATACAAAAGGATCAGCGAAAACCGTAGCTTCGGATTGACTGAATCTGAGCCATCCGCTACTTTCGAATCGCTCACTTCTTTCGTCTCAACCTCACGACTGCACGCGTGTCCCGACTGGCTGCTTTCTGCATTGCCATTTCCATGCTGGCAGGCCCCACGCGGGCCCAAGACCAGCCGGTACACGGCGTCGTGTGGACCCCGCCAGAGTCCGCTGAACAAGCGCTTCGCGACCTACGTGCAATGGCGGCTGATAGTGTCCAAGCCGTACGCACGCCCCTGATCCGCGATGAGCGACTGCTCGCCGTGGCTGACACGCTCGGGCTCCGGCTGTACCAGGACCTCCCGCTGGACTACCTCTCGGCGCCGGCGCTGGCCGACACGCTCGACTACGCGCGGGAGCAGCTCAACCGTGTGCTCGCCGTGGCGCAGCGGCACCCGTCGGCCCGGCACTTTGGGCTGGCCGATCACAGCGACACGAGCGATCCGGCGGCCTGCTCGGTGCTGCAACAGCTGGCCGTCGTCGTGCAGCGCCAAGGGCCGCCGGGCAGTCAGACGTACTACGTGACGCCGTTCACAGCGGCCGACCGGTGCGGGGTCGCCGTGGACCAGGTCCTGCTCGACGTTCGCAATGCCGCGCGTCCTGCGCAGCGCCTGCAGGCGTGGCAGAGGGCGCATCCGGAGACGCCGGTCGGAGTCGGGGCGCTGGGCACGTGGGTGCGCCGCGACACCGTGCGCGGCCTTCGCGCGCCGCACTCGCCCGAGGCGCAGGCCCGGTATCTGGAGCGCCATCTGGACCGCCTTTTTGCCGACCCGTTGCAGGCTCCCCCGGCTTCCGTTTTTATCTACCGATGGCGCGATGCGGTCGACTCGTCCAGTGATCCGTACGGTCGCCCCTACGGCATGCACGCAGCCGAGGGCACACCGCGCCCGGCGGCCGATGTGGTGGAAGGGTTCTTCACAGGCGCGCAGACGGTGTTTGCTTTTGCCGCGGGCCAGCATCCGGCCGCAGCGGCTCCATGGCTCGTCTTGACCGGCTGGGCGCTCATCGGCCTGATGGCGCTGGTCTACTACCGCGGGCCGCGCTTCCAGCAGATGGTGATGCGCTACTTCTCGGCGCACAACTTTTATCAGGAGTCGGTGCGCGAGGGGCGCGAAGTGCTCGTCGGCAGTATGCTGGTGCTCGTGGTCGGCGAGCTGGCCGGCATCGCCGCGTTGGGGACGGTGCTCGGCCGCTGCTTCCAGAATGCCCAACCGGTGCTGGAGGCCATGCAGGCCCTCCCCGCCCCGGTGCACGCCTCGGGGGCTACGCTGATGGACCAGCCTGCGCTGCTGGGGCTTGCGTTCGCCGGCGGATACGGGCTGAGCCTCCTCGTGTGGATGGGCGGGTTGATGGGGGTCGGACGGTACGGAACGTCCCTTTCCGCGGGACAGGTGCTCATGCTCGTGGGCGGGCCGCGCTGGCCGCTGCTGCTCGTGATGGTCACTGCGCTCGCCCTCTCTTCCCTGGCGCCGGAGACAGGGCGCTCGCTTGTGCTATGGCTGCTAGCCGGCACGGGCGGGCTCATGCTCTGGATGACGGGGCGCACCGTGGCGGACTTCATCGCCGTGACGCGCGTGCCGGTGGTGCTGGCTGTGATCCCCGTCCTCATCAGTCCGCTGTTCACGGTGTTCTGGGCCGGGGCCTTCCTCATCGCGCGGTACGACGTGCCGGTGACCTTTATCGGCCACCTGCTCACGCGCACGTGATGCACGTAATGGTGGTGGGATATTTTTACGCCCCGATGCCGTACGACTGCCTCCGGCTTTGACCACGAGATTTCCGATGCTATGAGCGAGCCCACGCCCAACACCACGCTGCCCGATGATGAAACGGCGCCCGTGCGCGTCGAGGTGCTGCTCTTCAGCGTGCTGCGCGACCGCCTTGGCACCGATGCACTCACCGTAGCACTCGACGCGCCCGCGACCGGTACCGACCTGCTCGACCGCCTGGCTGCGGCGCATCCGCCGGTGGACGCGCATCGATCCGCGATCCGGCTCGCCGTCAACCAGGCGTACGTGCCGACCGACACGCACCTGCACGACGGCGACGAGGTGGCGCTCATCACGCCGGTAAGCGGAGGGTGATCTCCCTTCGGTTGCGTCAAGTGCACCTTCGACGTGTGTCACCCCTCGCGTCATGTGGCTCCTTTCAGTTGCCGTCGTGTGTTCGCTATCGCTCACGTCATTGGTCATCGATTCCTGGAATCAGCAGAACAAGTGACGGGTGACCCATGACACGGGCCGCACCCCAGGGGCACTTCCTCCCTGCGGCCGGGGCGCAGCCCAAGACTACGTCCTCCCTGCGGCCGGGGCGCAGGCGGGTACATTACCATCCATGAACGCGTGCATGGAGAGCCTCCTGACGTGACCGCTATTGAG
>JAAAPH010000246.1 GCA_009908415.1 Bacteroidota bacterium | reverse complement strand
GAGGGGCGGTTTCGAACGGCCGAACATCTGACCGTGGGCGGCCGCGCGGCGATCGGGGTCGCCGAGTTTCGCGACGCAAACGAAGCGTTCCGCACGGCGCACCAGGTGGACCCCAGCTACGTCCCGGCCCTCTACGAATGGGCCGAGCTCTTCCGCCAAAAGTTCAACGACGCCGATGCGCGGCGAACATTCGAAGACGTGCTGGCGGTGAACGCACGCCACGCCCCGGCACTGGTCGGGCTGGCGCGGGCCACGCCGGACCTCGAACGGCAGGAGGCGCTCGCGCAGCAGGCCCTCGCCATCAATCCAAACCTGACGGCGGCGCTCGATTTGCTCGCCAGCCTGCGCGTGATCGACGGCCTGTACGCCGAGGCCGAACCCCTCACGCGCCGGGCGCTGGACGTGAACCCGAATGCGATCCCCACACTGGCGCAGCGCGCGTCCATCCACCACCTGCGCGGCGACACGGCCGCCTTTCGGGCCACCGAGCAGCAGGCCCTCGCCGTCGACCCGCGCGCCAGCGACTTCTACCTCGCCGTGGTGGAGAACCTGACGCGGCGCTTCCGCTACCCCGACGCGCTGACGTTTGCCGAGCGGGCGGTGCAGACCGACCCCCGCGATCCGCAAGCGCGGGCCGAGTTGGGCACGGCGTCGCTCCGCCTGGGCCGGCGGGAGGACGCCCGATACCATCTGGAAGAAGCCTTCGAGCAGGACCCGTACAACCTCTTTGCCTCGAACGCCCTCACCCTCCTCGACGCGTACGATAACTTCTCGACGCTCGAAAGCGACCACTTCCGGTTGCTGATCCACAACGACGAGCGCGACGTGCTGGGCCCCCTCATCCTGGAGGTGGCCGAGGCCAGCTACGATTCGCTCCGGACGCGCTACCCATATGCGCCGGACGACAAAATCCGCCTCGAAGCCTACAACAACCCCGACGACTTCGCCGTCCGGGTGGCGGGCGTGCCGCACCGCGGTTTGCTCGGCGTGTGCTTCGGCGACGTGCTGGCTATCAACACACCGCGTGCCCAGACGGGGCGGGACTACAACTGGGCGCGCACCCTCTGGCACGAGATCGCGCACACGATGGCCATCGGCGTCTCGCAGTTCCACGTGCCGCGCTGGTTTACCGAGGGCCTCGCCGTGTATGAGGAGCGGCGGGCGCGTCCGGCGTGGGACCGCGAGATGGAGCTCGCCTTCCTGACGGCGCTCGACCGTGACCAGCTGCTTCCGCTCGCCGAAATCGACCGCGGCTTTACGCGGCCGCGCTTTCCCGGACAGGTGATGCTCTCGTACTACCACGCCTCCCGCGTCGTCCGGTACATCGCCGAGACATACGGCTTCGAAGCCATCGTCCAGATCCTGCAGCAGCTTGGGACGGGGGCCACCCAGGAGGCGGCCATCCGGGCCGCCACGGGCGTCGGCGTCGAGGCGTTGGACCGGCAGTTCCGCACAGCGGTGCGGCAGGAGCGGCAGGCCGTCGCCCGCGCGCTGGAGGGCTTGCCCGATGTGCTGGCCTCGGAAGATGCCGCCGTCACCTCGGAGTCGATCGCCGAGGCGCAGGGGCCGTTCTTCTCGCAGCTCCGCGCCGGGCACGATGCCCTCGACCAGGAAAACTATGCCGCGGCCGCATCCGCCTTCACCGACGCCATGGCGATGTATCCGGACTACGTCGGTCCGCGCAACGCGTACGAGGGGCTGGCCGCCGTCCACCGCGCCCGGAACGAGACCGGGCCCCTGATTAACGTGCTGACACGCTATATGGACCGCGCTGAGCACGAAGTCGATGCCGCCCTGGAACTAGCCAACCTCTACGATGAGCGCGGCAATACGAGCGCGGCGATCGCGATGTTGGAGCGCACGCTGCACATAGCGCCCTACGAGGTCGACGTGCGGGAACGGCTGGCCGCGGCGCACGCGGCGGCCGGGCAGTTCGCCGACGCCGTGCCCCACCGCCGCGCGGTCCTCGCGCTGGGGCCCACGGACCGCGCCGGCGCGTACTACCGGCTCGCGCAGAGCCTGTATCAGAATGGCCAGCTCGCCGAGGCGAAGCGCACCGTGCTCCAATCGCTAGAGATCGCCCCCGACTTCCGCGATGCACAGCGGCTTTTGCTCGACGTGGTCGACCGCGCGGCACCGAGCCCCCAGGATCCCTGAGATGCCCATGCTTCCCCTTGTGCTGCTCATGCTCGTTGCCCTGCTGAGCGCGGCGCCCCCCACGCCGCTCCCGGCGGGACCGCTGCCGGACCACGGCTTCCGGTTCGTGCGCGTGCAGTTCGACAGCAACGCGCCGGGCATGCGGTCGATGGGGGGCGCCCCGTGGAGCCACGACCACCCACGGGCCGAGCTGCAGTTCTACGAAGCGCTGGAGCGGACGACCCGGATCTACGTCGAAGGCCCGCCGCTCGTGCTCACGCTGAAGGACGAGCGCATCTTCGAGCATCCGCTCCTCTACCTGTGCGAGCCCGGCTACTGGACGATGGACGACGACGAGGTGGAGCGCCTGCGCGCGTACCTGAAGCGCGGCGGCTTCATCCTGTTCGACGACTTCCGCGGCGAGCGCGAGTTGCAGCAGCTCTACGACCAGTTGAAACGCCTCTTCCCGGACCGCGAGCCCGTCGAGATTCCGCCTGACCACCCCATCTGGAGCATCTACTACGACGTCGACCCCGTCGCGGCGCCCTCGCTCGTGCGGGGCGGATTCCGCTTTGCCGACTACGAGGATCGGTACTTCGCCCTGTTCGACGACCGGGGGCGCATGATGGCGCTCCTGTGCTACAACCAGGACATCGGCGACGGCTGGGAGTGGCCCGAGCGCAACGTCGAGGACGCCTCGACCACCAGCTTCCAGATGGGCATCAACTTTCTGATGTACGCCCTCACGCACTGAATCACACCGCGCCGCCCATTGGCATCGCCCGTCGGGGCTCCGACGGCTAACCCGAAACGATATGACGAACACGCCATCCAACGACGCCTCTCGCCCTCCCCGTGACGTGCCCGAGGAAGAGGTGCTGGCGCGCCTGCAAGCGGGGAAAGAGCAGATCGTGCAGCAACTCCGCCGGCGCATCATCGGGCAGGAGGACGTGATCGAGCACGTGCTCATCGCGCTCTTCGCGGGCGGCCACTGCCTCCTGACAGGCGTGCCCGGGCTCGCCAAGACGCTGCTCATCAAATCACTCGGCGAGATCCTGGACCTCAGCTACAAGCGCATCCAGTTCACGCCGGACCTGATGCCGGCCGACATCACCGGGATCGACATCATCGAAGAGGATCGCTCCACGGGGCGCCGCGAGATCAAGTTCGTCGAAGGCCCGATCTTCGCCAACATCATCCTGGCCGACGAGATCAATCGCACGCCGCCGAAGACGCAGGCGGCCCTCCTCGAAGCCATGCAGGAGTACCAGGTGACGGCCGGCGGCGAGCAGCTGCCGCTGGACCGCCCGTTCTTCGTGCTCGCCACGCAGAACCCCATCGAGCTGGAGGGCACATACCCCCTGCCCGAGGCCCAGCTCGACCGGTTCATGTTCAACATCGTGATCGATTACCTCTCCGCCGAGGAGGAACTGGAAGTGGCGCTGTCCACGACTTCGCGCGACCAGGCGGCGCTGGAGAGCATCCTGACCGGCGACGACATCCTGGCCTTCCAGCAGCTCGTGAAGAAGGTGTACGTGCCTGAGAACGTCGGCCAGTTTGCTGTCAATCTCGTGCGCAGCACCCGCCCCGAGAATGACGTAGCGCCGGACTTCGTGCAGGAGTGGGTCGACTGGGGCGCGGGGCTCCGGGCGACGCAGAACCTACTGCTCGGGGCCAAGGTGCGCGCCGTCTTCAACGGGCGGTACAACGTGGCTATCGAAGACATCCAGGCGCTGGCGCAGCCCGTCTTGCGCCACCGCGTGCTTACCAACTTCTACGCCGAGTCGGAGCAGGTGACCGTCGAAAAGGTGATCGACATGCTGCTCGAACGTACGCGCGAACCGGCCTCCGGCCTCGCCTAGTTTCGAATTGGATAGCCGGATTTGAGGACAGGAATTTGAAATGAGGAAACCGAGAGCCGACGAGCCGGAGAACCGAAGCGCATTCCTCGCCTCCGCGATGCTTCGGCTCTTCCATGCGTCGGTCTCTTCACCTGCTCGAACAGAATTAGCGCTAACCTCCGCCCCCGCTTAGCCGCCCATTCACACTTGGAACCATGCCCGCCACGCGATTCATCGACCCGAAGGCGCTCTCCCGGATTGCCAACATGGAGCTCCGGGCACGCTCTGTCGTCGAGGGGTTCGTGTCGGGCCTCCACCGGAGTCCGTACAAAGGCTTCTCCGTGGAATTCATGTCGTACCGCCCGTACATCCCGGGCGACGACCTGATGCATCTCGACTGGAAGCTGTTCGCGCGGACGGACCGGTACTACATCAAGGAGTTCGAGGACGAGACGAACACGGACCTGCGCATCCTGCTCGACATCAGCGGCTCGATGGAGTACGCCTCCGACGGCCTCACGAAGCGCACGTACGCCTCGTACCTGGCCGCCTCGCTCGCCTACCTCGCCATCCGCCAGCGCGATGCGGCGGGCCTCACGTTTTTCGACGAGGCCATCGTCGAGAGCATTCCGCCGCGCAGCACCCGGGGTCACCTGCACGCCATCCTGGAGTACCTGGAGACGCTCGGGCCGGGGGCGCGCACCGAGCTCGGCAAGCCGCTGCACGCACTCGCCGAGCAGCACCGCCGGCGCGGGTTCGTCGTGCTGATCTCCGACCTGCTCGACGACCCGGAGGCGCTCGTGAACGGGCTCCGACACTTCCGGTACCGGGGCCACGAGGTGATGGTCTTCCACGTGATGGATCCCCAGGAGCTAACCTTCGACTTTCCCGACCTGGTCGAGTTTGAGGACATGGAGACCGGCGAGAAACTGCTGGTGGCCTCGGAGGCGGCGCGCGAGGCGTACATGGAGAACCTGGAGCGCTTCAAGGCCACGCTCCGCCGCGAGTGCGGGCTGCTCAACATTGACTATACGCTCTTGCCCACGGATCAGCCGCTCGACTTCGCGCTGTTCGAGTACCTGGCCGCCCGCGCGAACCGAACCTGATATTGAATCAGGGTCATTATGCACAGAGACAATCATCCTTGCGGGCGCGTTTTCGCCACAACACGTGCGACGAAAGCAGACTGCTCGTCGGTGGTGTTCATCCTTTCCTGGATGAGACGAGCCGAAGGCGACTCACGACCAGAGGGAGCTAAAGAACGAACCAAGAAAATCACGGCTCCGACAAAAACGCCGGACGCCTGCTCCGGCTTCATCGGGTCAGTCGCGTCCAAATGATGCATTGAAAATCCGTATTCTGCCGTGTCTTTCATCAACCCCATCTTCCTCTTCGCAACGGCCGCGGCCGTGCTGCCGATCCTGTACCATCTGGTGCGGCGCCTGCGGGCGCAGACGGTGCCGTTCCCCTCGCTCATGTTGCTGCAGGCCACGCCGAAGAAACTCGTCCGCAAGCGCCGCCTGAAGGATCTGCTGCTCATGGCCGTCCGGTCGCTGCTGGTTCTGCTGCTGGCGCTCGCCTTCGCGCGGCCGTTCCTGCCCGCCGAGCAGATCCCGTTCGTCGAGGCCCGCGAGCGCGAGTCCGTCGTCGTCCTCATCGACCGGTCCTTCAGCATGCGGTACGCCGGCGCCTTCGACCGGGCCCTGGCGGCGGCGCGCGAGCGCATCGACGCGGGCGGGGCCGACGATGAGTTTGCGCTCATCGCCTTCGACGAAGAGGTGCAGTTGCTCTCGTCGCTCGACACCGACCCCGTCGTGCACCGCGGAGCGCTGCGCACGCTCGAATCGGGCTTCCGGACCACCGACTTCTTCCCCGCGCTGCAACGGGCCGAGGACCTCCTTCAGGAGGCGCAGCACGACCGGCAGGTCGTCGTGATGGTCTCCGACTTCCAAGAGGCCGGATGGACCGGCGCACTGGAGAACTGGCATCTGCCGTCCGGCGTCGTGTTCGAAACGGTCGACGTCGGGGCGGGCGACGTGGCCAACGCGTACGTTGAGGCCTTCCAGCTCGCCAGCGAGCGCGTGGACGGCGCGGAGATCCTGCGCTCCGATGCACGCGTCGCGGCGCTCGGCGCGGCCGCCGACCAAACGCACACGGCCGTCCTCACCGTCGACGGCCGCACGATCGACCGGCAGACGCTCCCGGGGCGCGATTCGGCGCCGCTCTCGTTCCAGTACG
>JAAAPH010000251.1 GCA_009908415.1 Bacteroidota bacterium | reverse complement strand
CTCGTGTCCTCTTTGTTGACGACAATAAAATGCTGCATGACGTGCTGGACCGGTTGCTCTCCCGGCACGGCATCCAGGTGACGAGTTTATCCAACGCCGACCGCGCCATCGAGGCGCTCGACGATGATGACTTTGATCTCCTTATCACGGAGGCCTCCCTGTCCGGCACGGATGGCCTGGAGTTGCTGAACCACGTCCGTGCGGACCACCCGCAGGTGAAAGTGATCATGGTCACCGGCCAGGCCAACGTGCAGCACGCCGTCGAGGTGATGAAGCGCGGGGCCGTCGACTATATGCCGAAGCCGTTTTCGACCGATGAGTTTGTCGATCGCGTCAAGAAACACCTGGCCGCAGCGGCCGAGCCGCCCGCCGAGCCGCCCGTCCAGGCGTCCTCGTCGGCCGCCCCGAGCACCGAGCCGCTGTCGAAGTACGTGGGCGAGCACCCCAGCATCAAGAATCTTAAACGCCTCGTCCCCCCCGTGGCGCAAAGCAAGGCGCCCGTCTTCGTGCACGGCGAGAGCGGGACGGGCAAGGAAATCCTTTCGCGCGTCGTCCACGAGCTCAGCGATCGATCGAAGCAGGCGTACGTTACGCTCAACTGCGCCAACCTCCCGCGCGAGCTCGTCGAAAGCCATCTCTTTGGACACCGAAAGGGGGCTTTCACCGGCGCCATCGAAGACCGCGAAGGTGCCTTTGAACGCGCCGACGGCGGCACGCTGCTCCTCGACGAGGTGACCGAGATCGACCTGCCCATCCAGGCCAAGCTGCTGCGCGTTTTGCAGGAGCAGGAGTTTCAGAAGGTGGGCGACTCTGGAAAGAAACAGGTCGACGTCCGCGTCATCGCGACGAGCAACCGCGACCTGCGTGAGGCGGTGGATGAGGGCAGTTTCCGCGAAGACCTGTATCACCGGCTAGCGGTGTTTCCGCTGCACGTCCCGCCGCTGCGTGAGCGGCTCTCTGACGTGCCGCTCTTGGCCAATCACTTCGTGCGCAAGTACTGCGAGATGTACAACATGCCGGAGAAGACGATCGAAGATGCGCTGCAGGATCGCTTTCAGGAATACGACTGGCCCGGCAACGTGCGCCAGCTGGAAAACATGGTGCATCGCGGGGTCGCCCTTGCCACGGACCGCCCCGTCATCAAGCTGGACGACGTGTTCAACGAGTTCATCTCCGACACGCGGCCGAACGGGCAGGCCAAAGCCCAGCACGTTGGTCTGAACGGCGGCGAAGTGACCATCGAGGAGATGGAGCGCCGGATGATCATAGAGGCCCTGCGCGACACCGACAGTCAGCAGCGTGCGGCCGAGCGGCTGGGTATCAGCGCGCGCACCATCCGCAATAAGCTGAAGAAGTACCGCGAGGAAGGGTACGCGGTGTAGAGCGCGCAAAGCGCCGAGGGGGAGGGGAGAAGCGTGCCGGCGCCGATCTGCTCCCGAACGGGGGCAAGCTACGTGCACCCACGCCTTGTCGAACCCCAAACAAACGCGAGGCGGCGACTACTCTTGGCCCGTCGCGTCGGCAGGCGGCGCGCCGAACAGCTCCTGCACAATGCCTTCCGCTGTGCTCCGAATCTGCTCAGGCTGACTGTAGTAGCCCGTGCCGATACGATCCCGCACTTCTGCGATCCGGTCGGCGCTGAGCGGCGGCAAGTTTAGGCAAGTTTACCATGGCCTGTCGGGCCATGCGCAATTCCATGACGTCGCCGGTCGTTCCGTCTACACTCGCCATCTGACCGGCATCTGAAATTTCGACGCGGTCCTGCGGGGTAGACGTGGAGGCGTCCTCGGGGTCGTTTTCGACGGGGGACACTTCCTCGACCTGATCGACCTTATTCCCCGAATCCGGACGCAGCCGGTCGGCAGGGATGTTTGAACCTGAATTAATGTTGCGAATATCCATCGCTTTGAATGTTGTCGGTGGCACGATATCTCCGGTGCATCGGGCCTCGTCGCGATGCCCTTCCTGTACTAGTACTATGGGCCGGTTGGCCGCGAACTTAAGGAAGCTATGGTGAAGTCACCCATGCGCTTTTGGATGATGCTACGCGGCGAAGTCGGGATGCAGCACGCCAGAAGGGGAAACGTGCGAATCGCCGTACTCACGCCGAGCGTGCGACAACGTTTCAACGCGTTGTCGCGTGTCGGTGGTGTCTCGCATGCGGGTCGCGAGCGCTTTGGTCAGCGTCTTGTGCTGATCCGCAAGCCGGTCGCGCCAGTGTTGCCATGAAGGATCCACCTCGGAAGGATGATTAAAGGCCTCAAGGCGCTGAACGAGCAAATCCCGTTCCTGAACCAGGGCAGCGGCAGATTCCAGGCGCTCGGCGGCCAAGGCCGCGCGCAGTTGCTCGCCCAGGTCGTAGATGCGCGCAAGAAGACTCGGGGAGGTCGGCGTCATGTCGGGAGGGGATTCAGCCATGGAAACGCGTCAGAGGAGGGAAGCGAGGCGGTTAAAAGAAGCCGCCGCCGAAGAAGCCGGCGATCGACTGCTGCTGGCTGACCGATTCCTGCTGGATGCGCTGCACGCGGGCGAACTGCTCGGTGAGCTGTTCCCGGCGCCGTTCGAGCCGTGCCTCGAAGTCGGCGATGTCGTCGTCGATGCGGCGGATGCGGCCGTCTACCGTTTCCTTCCGGTCGGAGACGATGCCGCCGGCGCCCACGTAACCGTCGACCTTCTCAAACATGCGCGTGGCCACGCCGTTTTCGCCGCCGAACAGGTCCTGCAGGGCGGAGGGGTTGTCGGTGGCCGCCTGAATCAGCTGGTCGGCGTCGGTAAGCTCCAGGGTGCCATCGTCGTTGAGATCGATACCCACCTCGCCGAGCGTCGAGGGCGCGTCTTCTGGAAGGCCGGAGACGGAGCTGATGGCGTCGTTCCGCAGGTTGTACCGGAGCGACGACCGAATCGCGCTCTCGCCCGCAAAAGCGCCGCGCGAGTCGCCTTCGGGGTCAACCTTCGTTTTCTCCTTCAGGTAGTTCTGGACGTCGTTAAACTTCTTGATAAAAGCCTCGACGTCTTTCTTGATCGACTCCTCGTCCGTCTCGATGGAAAAGCTGTACTGCGTGCTATCGGCCTGCTGCAGGTCGAGCGTCACATCGTTCAGGGCGTCGTCGACCGCGTTGCTGTCGCGGTAGAGCGTCAGCCCATCGAGCACGAACTGGCTATTGAGCATCGAGGTGGTGGCGTCGCCGCCCACCTCATAAATTTGTCCGCCGGAGGTTGTCGTGTCGGTGTCCGAGGCATTGATGTCGAGGGTGCCGGCGCCCAGCAGGTTGTTGGCGGAATCGGTAAAGCCGAGGCGATTGGTGTACCCGGTCTGGCCGCTGCGCACGGAGAGCCGCACCGTGCCCGACGATTCCATGACGACCGACGCCTGCGCTTTCTGGTTGCTCTCGATGGTGCCGTCGTCTACGGCGTTGGCCATCGCCGTGTTGACAGAGGCCGCAATTTCTTCGAGGATCTCTTCGTTGGTACTGCCTGCCGGATCCACGGTCACCGAAATGGTCTCTCGATTATTTGCATCAGCATCCGTCGGACTGGCCACTTCGATATCAAACGTCTGCGAGCCGTTCGTATTGAAAAACGTCTCCAGATCGGTATTCCCCGAGGTCAGCTGCTTTGAGACGCGCGTGTCGGTCTGCGCGAGGCGGTCGACCTGCAGCGTGTGCGTGCCCAGCGCCGCGTCGCTGCCGGACGTGACGCCGAACGCCGACGTGTCGGACGTGGCGGCGGTGCTCGCCTCGAAGGGGTTGGACGTCTCGCTCGTGAGCGTCTTCAGCTCGCTGTTAAGGCCGGACAGCTTGGAGCCGAGGTCGGTCAGTACCCCTTTGTAGACCTTCAGGTCGGATTTCTTCTGCTCCATCCGGAGCTGGGGCGACTTCTCCGACAGGATGATGCTGTTGATCAGCTGCTGGTAGCCACCGCTAAGTCCTGAAACAGATTGCATGGCAGTAGGAGATTGCGTGAGGGGGGCCTAAGTGGCGGAAGGCGACCGGCGGATCAGGCCAGTTGCTTCTCGAGCACGCCTTCTTTCCAGGCGTCGCGCAGGCCTTCGAGCATCTCTTGGACGGCGTCCAGGTCGCCCACGGCGCTCTCGTTGAGGCAGAACTCATAGATCGCGTAGAGCCGGTTCGCAAGGTCGCCGCCTTCGTCGAAGTTGAGGCTGGAGATCAACTCCACGAGCACGGCGCGGAGCTTCGAGCGGTCGCCATTTTCGCAGGAGGCCACGCCGAGGTTGTACAGCTTGAGGATCAGCTGCTCGGGGCTGGCGGTCTGAATGGCTTGCTCCTGATACCGCTGGTGATGACGACTGTACATGGCAGATTTGAGGGGGTTCGGTCGATACAGAACTGATGAGTGTGCGGCTTCGGCATACACCCCGACCCCGCAAAACCAGGGGTCCTACGAAGCCGGGGATCGGTTGCATAGAAGCAGGTTCGCCCGATTCGACGGAGCAATTTTCCCGGAGCAAGGGAAACCCTTTCCGAGCCGCTTCCATCGAGTTGGCGTCGCTGTTCACATTATCGGGCCGGCCGGGGAAAACTTAAGCGGGCGATGGACGCGACGAAGGGCCTGCCGGCCGGGCTAGCGACAGGAAGGCGCGAGAAAACCGTCCTTAGCGCGCGAGAGGCGTGATTTCGAGGCGAAGCCACCGCGCGGGCGCCCCGACGTCCTCCGGGTCGTATCCCCGGGACTCCCGCGCGTCGACGCGCACGCACGACCGATGAGATAGGCATGCCGGCCGGCCGGTACAGGAGCGCAACGGTCGGAGGGAGAAGGGTTGGCACGCTTTCTTCTGCAACACCACACGCATTCGGACCTGACCCATCAGGGCGTTGTGATGGCAGTCCCGCACCCCGCAGGCATCCACTTCCCGGTCATCCAGATTATCGACAATGAGCGCTGCTTCTAAAGAATCGCACGACGCGGCCGATCCGTCGGCCCACAGCCCGTCGGCCCCGGAGCCCATTCGTATTGGCTTGTGGCGTGGCGAGCGCGACCCGTACGGGTTCGTCGACGCCGTGCTCGATCGGTTGCCGAGCCGCTACACCGTGCATGAGTTTCACTCGTTCCGGGCGGCCATCGAGGACCAGGCGCGCAACGACCTCGACCAGGTCGACCTCGCGTGGTTCGAGTGGGCCGAGCGCCGGAAGCTGCATCTCTCCGAGTACGTGGGCCCCACGCCCATGGTCTGCCGCGTCCATCCGGAGGTCGCCTACGGCCGCAGCGCGAAGGAAGTGCGCTGGTCGGACGTCGACCAGTGGATCTTTCCCGCACCCGGGCTGGAGCATGCGTTCAAGGCCAACCACCGCGATCAGATCAACAGCGTCGTCATCCCGACAGGGCTGGACGTCGGACGGATTCCGTGCGACGCGGACAAGGAGCCCAATAAAAACATTGCCCTCTTCGGGCCCATCCACCCCGAGGACAATATCCTCCTGCTTTTCCAGATTATCGAGCAACTCGTCGCCAAGGACGACGGCTATCACGTGCATATCACCGGGGCGGCCAAGGACGAGGCCGTGATCCCGTACCTCATGCATCAAGTGAAGGCGCGCAATCTGGAAAACCACTTCCACTTTTACGGCGCCATCACCGACGAAGAGCGCGCCAGCTGGCTCGACCAGTGCAGCTACGTACTGAGCACGCGACCGCTGGAGCGCGACTGGACGGGCGTTTTCGAAGCGATGGCGCGCGGGTTGAAGCCCGTCGTCCACCGTTTCCACGGCGCCGCGCAAGACTTCGCCCCCGAGATGCTCTTCGACACGGTCGACGAAGCGGTCGGGCAGCTGCTCGACGCGGACCTCGACCCGGCCGCCTACCGGTCGTACGTCGAGAACCACTACGCCATCGATGCCGTGGTGGCCGACTTTGTGCAGCTTTTCGACTGGATGGCGAGCAACGCGTATCCCGATCGGGTGGCGCGTTTCTTCGCCGCCGAGCGGGCCGAGCGCCTGCAGGCCACGGCGAACGGCGTGTCGGCCGAGGAGCGGCTCGACACCGTCCGGACCCACATCGAAGCCGACGATCTCGACGCGGCCGCCGACGCCGTAGAGCAGATCGACTTCACCGCACTGAACGACGCCGATCGCCTCGAAGCACGCGTGCTGGCCGTCGAGATGGCGCTCGAACAGCAGCGCTACACGGATGCCCTCTTCCACGCCGACGCCGCCATGGACCTCGCCCCCGAGGAGCCGATGGTCGTACACCTCGCCGGCCAGGCGCTCTGGCTGCAGGGCGACCCGCAGTCTGGCGCCGAC
>JAAAPH010000435.1 GCA_009908415.1 Bacteroidota bacterium | reverse complement strand
TGGAGGAAGGCTCCGACTTCGGCTCGGGCAACGTGCCGTTCCTGGAGCGTCCGCACGTGGCCGTGCTGTCGGGCGAGCCGCTCTCGTCATACGCCGTGGGCGAGGTGTGGCACTTCTTCGACCAGCAGATCCAGTACCCCGCCACGCTCCTGAACGCGGACGGCTTCGACGTGAGCGACCTGGAGGACTACCACGTGCTCGTGATGCCGAGCGGCCGGTACGGCGACGTGCTGGACGACGACACGCTCGACGCGCTGCGCGGCTGGATCCGCGACGGCGGGCGCCTCATCGCCGTCGGCGGCGGGGCCGTGTCCGCGCTGGCCGGTCAGGACGGCTTCGCGCTCCAACGCAAAGAGGACGATGACGCGGACGACGAGGCGGCCGAGGATCCACCCGCCCCGGAGACGTTCGACTACAGCCAGCGCCAGCGCGAGGCCGCGCGCGAGGGCACGCCCGGCAGCATCCACCGCGTCGCCCTCGACGCTACCCACCCGCTCGGCTTCGGCTTTGGCCCCGCGTACTACACGCTCAAGCGCAGCGACGCCGCGTACGCGCTGCTGGAGGACGACTGGAACGTGGGCATGCTCCCGGACGGCACGCCCGTGAGCGGCTTCATGGGGCACGAAGCACAGGCCGCCATCGACAGTACGCTCGTGGCCGGCGTGCAAGACGTGGGCCGCGGCGCCGTCGTGTACCTCGTCGACAACCCGCTCTTCCGCGGCTTCTGGCAGAGCGGCAAACGGCTCTTCAGCAACGCCGTCTTCCTCGTGGGACAAGACTGAACCGGTACGGGAGAGCGGGCGCTTCCCCACGCCCTATTCTGCCTTCCTGTCGTCAATCCATGCCGATCGAGAAGAGGCGCTCCAGGTCGTGCGCCGAGTAAACCCGGAAACCGATGAGCGTCTCCGAGTCCGTGATGCCCGCGATGCCGCGGATCTTCTCCGTGACCAATGCCGCGAGCGCGTCGTTGGACGCCACGCGCAGGATGGCGACGAGGTCGTAGCGGCCCGCGACGGAGTGGACCTCGCTCACGCCGCGCAGCGTGACCAACTCGTCGGCTACGTCGTTCACCTTGTCGCGTTCGGTGTTGAGGAGGACGATAGCAGTGACCATGTTGCGTGTCGGAGTTTGGAGTATGAGCAATGGCACGTCGGGAAGATACGCCCGCACACCCAGACTCCCAAACGTCCGCACTCCGTAGAGAGCAACGGCATTACAAGATGGCTGAAGCCCCTGAAAACGGCGATGCGTCGGACCGTGCGCACCACGTCTACATCGTCGCGTGTGACGACGGCACGCTGTACACGGGCTACACGACGGACGTCCAGCGGCGCGTGGCCGAGCACAACGACGGCACGGGCGCCAAGTACACGCGCGGCCGGCGGCCCGTCGAGCTCGTGCACGTGGAGACATTCGACGACCAGTCCGAGGCCATGCGGCGCGAGTACGCCATCAAGCAACTCCGCCGCGCCGAGAAGGAGCGGCTGATCCGGAGCGACATCGGGTCCGCCCGCTAGCGCGACGGCCTGCAGGGTGCAGCATGCGTCGGGCGATGCTCACTCCGCCGGGACGGCATCGGGCGCCAGCGACGGGTCGCGGAAGAGGCCGCCGCACGTGTCGAACTGGTCGGCATCGCCGAAGAGGACGAGGCGGTCGCCCGGCTCCAGCCGGAAGCTCCCCGCGGGGCTCCCCATCGTCGTATCGCCGCGGCGGACGGCCAGCACGGTGAGGCCATAGTCGCGGCGGAGCGCGAGGTCGGCCAGCGTCTGGCCAGCGGCCGGCGCCCCGGCCCGCACGGCCACAGCGCGCGTGTGCAGTCCCTCTTCATCCAGGCCCTCCAGCACCATGCGGTGGGCCATGCTCAGCTCGTCGCGGAAGACCTTGTAGTCGTGCGCCCGCGCCTCACGAACGTGCTGCCGGATTTCGCCCGGCGGCACGCGGTAGGATTGCAGGACCGTCGCGAAGAGGCGCACGGCCGTTTCCAGCTCTTCCGGCACGACGATGTCGGCGCCGGCGTCATGCAGCGGGTCGACGTCGGCCAGAAAGCGTGCGCGGGCCACAAGCTCCAGCGTCGGGTTTAAGTACTCGGCCATCCGCACGATGCGTTCGGTGGCGGATCGGTCGTTGATGGCTACGACGCACAGCTTGGCGCGGTGCACGCCGGCAACCTCCAGGATGTGCTCGCGGCTTGCGTCGCCGTAGATCACGGGAAGCCCCGCGTCTTTCGCTTTCGCGACGAGTTCCGGGTTCAGCTCCACGATGCAGAACGGGATGGCCGTCTGCTGCAGGACCTGGGCGAGCCGCTGCCCGCTCGGTCCGTAGCCCACGATAATGACGTGATCCTTCTTGCCGTCGGCGCCGTGCGCATCCGCCGCGCCATCCGAGGCTGGCGTCTCCACGTCGGACGCCTGGGGCGACCGGAGGCGGGTCCACAGCGCCTCCAGCGCGCGCCCCAGCTTCGGACCGGCGGCCGTGAGGAGCGGCGTGATTAGCATGAGCAGCACGGTGGCGGCGATGAAGGCCTGCTCGCCCGTCGCCCCCAGTCCGGCGAACGACAGGCCGGCATCGCGCCCCGCGATGTTGAGCACGAACGAGAACTCGCCGATCTGCGCAAGAGTCAGCCCGGCGGCTGCGGCGATGCGCAGGGGGTAGCGGAGTGCCAGCACACTGCCCGTGGTGATGAGCGCCTTGAGGAGCAGCGCAACGCCTGCCACGCCGAGCACGAGCGGCAGGTGGTCGAGCACGAAGCCGAGGTCAAGCAGCATGCCCACCGACACGAAGAAGGCCGCGTTGAACACGGTGCGCAGCGGCAGGACTTCGCTGAAGGCCTGTGCGCTGTACGGGCTCTCGCTTACGACGAGGCCGGCCAGGAAGGCCCCCAGCGCCAGGCTCACGTTCGCCAGGCTCACCAGCCACGCCGTGCCGAAGCAGAGCGCCACCACCGTGAGCACAAAGAGCTCCTGCCGCCGGGTGCGCGCAATGAGGTCCAGGATGCGCGGCACCACAATCCGCGCGAGCAGGAGCACGGCGACCACGAGCCCCAGCGCCTTGCCCAGCGCCAACAGCAGGTCCACCGTCGACCCGCCCTGGCCGCCCAGGAGGGGCACGAGCAGCACCATCGCGATAATGGCGAAGTCCTGAAAGATGAGGATGCCCAGCGCGTTCTGCCCGGTAGGCGAATCGGTTTCTCCGCGGTCGGAGAGCAGGCCGAGGACGATCGCCGTGCTGCTGAGCGCGACGAGGCCGCCGGTGAAGAGCGCGTTGCGTCCGTCCACGCCCCACGCAAGAGCCAGGCCCGTGACGAGGGCCAGCGTGAGCCCCACCTGCAGCGAGCCGCCCCACAGCACGATCCGCTTGATACGTCCCAGCTTCTCCAGGCTAAACTCAACACCGATGGAGAAGAGCAGCAGGATTACCCCGATCTCCGCCAGGTTGTTGATGAGCGTCATGTCCTGCACCAGTCCCAGCGCGCTCGGCCCGATGATCACACCGGTAATCAGAAAGCCTGCGATGGGCACGATATGGATCCGATAGCAGAGATACGCGATCACCACGCTGATCGTCAGCAGCGCCACGATCTCGGCAAAGAACGGAAGAGAGACACCCGCGAGAAGCACGGCCATAGTAGCGCAGGAAAAAGTGGAATGAGCAGCAGAGCCTTAACGTCGACGGGTCGAGAGGGGATTCCGTCACCCGGCAGGGTGGACGGTTACAGGGTGGACGGTTGACTCCGATCTCCACGTCTCAGCATCACGTTCCCCGAGCGGATCCGCGTCCCGATTCTCCGATTCAACGCTTTCCCGGATTCCGCCGGCGCAGGGCCTCACGCTTCTGCGTCGACGACGGTGTTGAACTGCAGCGCGGCGAGGTCGCGGTACAGGCCGTCGCGCTGCACGAGATTAGTGTGCGTGCCGGTTTGCACGATGCGCCCCTCGTCGAGTACGAGGATGCGGTCGGCGTGTTGGACCGTGGAGAGGCGGTGTGCAATGATGAACGTGGTGCGGCCCTCCATGAGGCGCTCCAGCGCCTCCTGCACCAGCGCCTCCGACGCGGAGTCGAGTGACGACGTGGCCTCGTCCAGAAGCAGGAGGCGCGCGTCGCGGAGGAGCGCCCGCGCGATGGCCACCCGCTGGCGTTGCCCGCCGGACAGCTTCACGCCGCGCTCGCCCACTTCCGTCTCGTACCCGTTCGTGAGGCCCACGATAAAGTCGTGCGCGTTCGCCGCGCGGGCGGCGGCCTCGACGTCTTCGTCCGACGCGTTGAGCCGGCCGTAGCGGATGTTCTCGCCGATCGACGTGTTGAAGAGGCGCACCTCCTGGGAGACGGCGGCCAGTTGCGCGCGGAGCGTTTCCTGCTGCACGGCGCGCAAGTCATGTCCATCGATCAGGATGCGGCCGCGTGTTGGATCGTAGAAGCGGGGGAGGAGGCTCATTAGCGTGGACTTGCCGGCGCCGCTCGGGCCCACGAGGGCGATGGTCATCCCCGGCGCCGCGTCAAGATGAATGTCGCGCAGCACCCAGTCGGGATGGCCGTCTGCGTCATCTTCGTAGGCAAACCATACGTCCTCGAACTGCACGCGGCCCGCTACGGGCGGGAGGGGATACGCGTCCGGCGCGTCCTGGATGTCGGAGGGGGTATCGAGCAGCTCGAACAGGCGCTCCGAGGCGCCGACGGCGCTGTTAAAGGTGGCGTAGAGCCGCGAGAGGCCGCCCACGCTGCGCGCGATGTTGAAGGCATAAAAGATAAACGCCACGAGGTCGCCCGCGGTGAGCCGGCCGGCCAGCACCTCCATCCCGCCGTACCAGAAGATGGCCACGAGCGCCGAGAAGAAGAGCAGCCCCACGACGGAGGAGAAGGCGGCCGAGGCAATCACCTTGCGGCGGGCCGTCTCGAACAGGTCCTCGACGGACGTGTTGTAGCGCTCCACCTCGTGCGCCGACCGCGCGAACGCCTTCACCACGCGCACCGAGGCGAGCGCCTCCTCGGCCACGGCCGTCGTGTCGGCGAGGCGATCCTGGATGGCGCGCGAGAGCCGCCGGATCATGCGGCCGAAGTAGATGGCGGCCACTGTTACGGCCGGCACCACGAGGAAGATGAGCAGGCTGAGCCGCCAGTTGAGCACCATCATCAGCACCACCGAGCCGACGAGCGAAAGGCTCTGCGTGAGCAGGTCCGCCAGGGCCTGCGTCACCGCGCTCCGCACCGAGCCCACGTCATTGGTGAGGCGCGAGGTGAGGTCGCCCGTGCGGTGGTCGGCAAAGAAGCGCAGGCTGAGCCGGTGCAGGTGCCGGTAGACGCGCTGCCGCAGGTCGGCGACCACGCGCTCCCCCGTCCATTGCAGCAAGTAGTTGCCGCCGAACGAGACGAGCGCCTGGAGCAGGAAGAGGCCCACGAGGGCAATCGTGAGCCGGTTGAGCATCGTCGGGTTGCCGTCCTCAAAGACGGCATCAAGCAGCTCGCGCAGCCCGAGCGGCACGGCCAACCCCACCAGCGACGTGCCCGCCATGAGCACGAGGGCCGCGATGAGCCGCCCCCGGTAGGGCCGCGTAAAGCGGAGCAGCCGCCGCATGGCGGTCCACAACTTCGAGGGTGCGGGGCGTTTGGACGAGGCGTCGGAGCGATCAGTCATGCGGAAAGAAGGGTCTCGCGCGAAAAGCAGCGGCGAGAGGAGGGCGTCATGGTGAAGCCGCTGGCGCGATGGCGTCGCGAGCAGGCTCGTCGTCGGAGGTTTCGGCGGAGGGCGTCTTGGGAGAAGACGGGAGTTCCGGCTCGGGGAGGCCGAACTGCACGAGGGCCGCCATGAGCACGACGGACAGCGCGCCGATCACCGTGTTGCTAAAGTATCCATACTCCACAAACGAGATGCCGGCGATAAAGCTTCCCAGCCCGATGCCCACCTGCCCGATGCCCACGGCGAGGCTCATGAGCAGGCCGCGCCGGGCGTCCGGCACAAGCGCGGTGAGCAGCGACTGCAGGGGGCTGATGCGCATCGCCACCATCACCATGGACAGGGCGAAGAGGGCCACGGCCCAGAAAAAATTGGTGACCACGAAGGTCGTGAGCACCATCAGCACGCCGAGGCCGAGGCACGAGGTGACAATCAGCGGCTTGCGGCCCATCTCGTCGGAGGCGCGGCCGGCGACGGGACCGGCCGCCACGTTGGCCAGGCCGCCCACCGCAAAGAGCAGCGCGATCTGGTTGCCCGAGACGCCGATGTCCTGCTCCAGCCACGTCGGCAGAAACACGACGTAGAGGCCGATGCCGAAGAACATCAGAAAGTACGCCATCACAGCGG
>JAAAPH010000329.1 GCA_009908415.1 Bacteroidota bacterium | reverse complement strand
CACGATTCGCGTACATGCCAACCCCCCTGGACATCCCGTCCATTGACGGATGCGGTCTCTCGAAAGCGACAAGGCGAAGCAAGCCGGGCGCACCGTCCGGGCGTACAGTGTGCACGTGCTCACGGCGTCGGGCATCGTGTTCGCCTTCCTGGCCGTGGCCGAGCTGTTCGCCGCCGCCCCCGATTCGCGCTGGGTGTTCGGGTGGCTGGCCATCGCCGGCATCATCGACGCCGCGGATGGGCCGCTCGCGCGGATGTGGGACGTGAAGACGCACGCGGCACGTATCGGCGGCGGAGTCATCGACGACATCGTCGACTACCTCACGTTTACATTCATCCCGCTGTTGCTCATCTGGCGGATGGGCTGGCTGCCCGATCCCGCTGCGCTGTGGGTGGTGCCGGCGATGGGCGCAAGCCTCTTCGGCTTTGCCAACACGCGGGCCAAGCAGACGGATGCGGGGTTCTTCCTCGGCTTTCCCTCGTACTGGAATATCATCGCGTATTACGTGGGGATCCTCGTCGTGCAGTTCGGATTCGCCGGCGCCGTGTTCTCCGCGGTTTCCATCGTGGTGTTCACGGTGCTGACGGTCGTGCCCGTCCGCTTCATCTATCCCAACCAGGTGGCGCCGCCATGGCGCGGGCCCATCATCATCGGCGGCATCGCGTGGGTCGCGCTGCTGCTCGCCCTGCTGCCGACGTACCCCACCGTGCCACTCGGCTGGCTGGCCATTTCGTTCGTGTACCCGGCGTTCTACTTCGCGCTCTCAGCGTACCTCGACGCTACGGCGCGCGGATAGGTCTGCATCCTGCGATACAGGGCGTCAGGTCGGCCCGTTTTGCCGGAGGGGCGAGACTGCGCCACCGGATTCATCCACGGGACGCCCGGTTCCCCACGCGTCTGGTTTTGTACAGTGCGAGACTCAGAGGTTGGTGCACGGTGCTACAAAACGGCCTCTGTCAGATACATCACTCGGGCTGGGAACAAGGAGCATCTGCACAAAGTTTGGCCCGCTGTCCAAAACGCTTTCTGCCCGAACGGTGCACCGCACGACGCACGTCGTGTCCTGTCCGCATGTTTTCCCCATGAAGTCATGAATCTATGAAACGATTGTTAACCCCCTCGTCCGCCCTTTTGGGACTCCTGCTTGGTCTCGCTGTCATTTCGATAGGCTGCGATGGAGGCGGGGAAGGGCCTCCGCCGTCGGATCTGGAGGGCACCTACGTATTCACACGGTTCGAATTCACCGTACAGGGCGTCGACAACTTCGACGTGTTGGCTGACACGCTGACCACGTCCGAAAACTCGCCGCGCATTGAATTCTTTGGCGGCAATGCAACGGCGAACCTGGTATACCGGCTGGAGGGGAGCAGCGGCAGCTCCTTCTTGGCCGGACGCTTCAGCACGGGGCAAGACCGCGTGACGATCGATTACAGCGACGCCAGCCAGCAAGATCGCTTCCAACTGCTGCTGCCCTCGGTGGTGCGCTTCCGGCTCCTCGAAGATAACACCATCCTTGAGGCGAGCCAGGTAGTGCAGGACGTCGATCTGCGCGCCTACTCGGAGGACCGCTACGGCGGGCTGACGCAGAACGTAAATGGCACGCTCCAACTCCGGCTCGAACGCCAGTCCGCCGCGCAAGAGTAAGTCGCGCCCGTGAGCCGAGACCGGCCGCCCCCTGAGCGCGCCCGACATGTCGGCGGCCCGTCCTGAAGGGATCTTTGCAAGGCGCCTCTCACCAAAATCCACCAGTCCAGCATACCCTCTATGAAACCAACTGCTACTCCCCACACACTCTCGTTTTGTTCTCCGAAGGCGCACGGCGGCAGCGCTGCCATGCCGTGGTTGGGCGCCTTGCTGGTCGCCTTGCTGCTGGGGAGCACCCTTCACCCGGCGCAGGCCCAGTTCCGAGACCTCGGATACACGTTTGAGCCGACGGCTAACGGCTTCCTGGAGGCCGACGACGCGGCCATCCAGAACGGCGTGCTGTACGGCGGCGCGCTGGGCCTCAATTTTGGGCGGTACCTGCAGCTGAATGGCGAGTACTTGGTGAACACGGGTCTGAACTCCGAGTTTGCAAACATCGACGAGCTCAGTGGCTTGCTGAACCGCGGGATCGATGCGCGACGGTATGGCGGGCGCCTGCGCTTGAACCTGTATGACCGTCGAGTCATCCCGTATCTTACGGTCGGCACTGGGGCGTTGCAATTCACCCCCGATGAGGTGGAAACCACGCGCACCATTTATGCCGTGGGCGGCGGGGGGGTCACGTTTACCGTGCAGGACCGCTACCGGCTTTCTGTCGGAGCCGAGATGCTGACCTACCGCTACGACCCGGTGGCGACCTTCCTGGGGCCGCAGGCACAAGACTTCGACGGCGGGCAGCGCCTGGTCCGCAGCCCGTCCCTGCACGCCTCGATTGCGCTGTTCCTGGGCGGGCGCTCGCTGGAGGCGCAGACGGCCGTAGACCGCGCTGTGCGGGAGCAGTTCGGGCAGGGGGGCTTCTTACGGGGCGTCAGCCTGTTCGTGAATCCGTTCTATGGGCGGGTGGAGTTCAACGAGGCGCTGGGCTTCCCGCGCGATCAGAACATGGCGGGGGTCAATGCCGGCGTCGAACTCGGCCCGTTTATAGGATTGCGCGGGTTCTACTGGCGTGCTGCGAAGGGCAACGATGTGTTCGATGCGTTCGGGTCTGGTTTCCAGGACCTGCAGATGTATGGCGGTGAACTACGACTGCGCCTTAACGCGCGCTTGGGGCGTGGCTTCGTCCCTTACGGTCTGGTGGGGGGCGGATACCTCGATGTGCTGGGCAGCTACAGCGACGACCTGCCGGACGGCACCGCCGCGCCCAGCGACCGATTCTTCACTTCACTGGGTGGTGGTCTCGAAGTCCCGCTCACCTCGTCGATCAAGCTGTCGGGCGGCGCGCGCTCGCTGCTCATGAACAACTCGGATGCGCAAGAGAGCGAGAACACCGGCGACATCTTCGGCAGCCTGATGTACACCGCTGGCATCGAGTTTCGGCTGGGCAGCGGGGGCGCGCCGCGCCGCCCGCAGCCGGAGCCGCTGCTGGCTCGCCCGCAGCCTGACACCGCGCAAGCGCCGGCCGTGCCGGCCGAACCAACGCCAGAAGCTTCCACTCCTACGCAAGAGGACGCCATGCCGGCGCCGCGCACCCCGGCCCAGGCGCGGCTGATGGCCCAGATCGACTCGCTGCGGCAGGAAGTTGCTGCGCTGCGGGGCGACGCCACGGCTCCCGCAGAGGCGCAGGGCGCCACGCCTTCGGAAGCGGCATCGCCGCGGTCCAACGTGTCAGACCGGCAAATCACCCTACCCGTGCCGGAGGTCGGTGAGATCTACATCCGCTTCGGTGACGGGACCGCACCGGCATCGGCACGGCGCGATACCCTGGTGGCCGCCCAGCAGCAGCCTTCCGGGTTGCGCCCTCAGGAGGTGGAGCAACTCGTCCGGCAGGCGTTGCGCGACCAGCTCGCCCAGGGCACGCCCTCCGATTCCGCCGCGGTGCTTTCGGAAGAGGCCATCGACCGCATCGTGCAGCGTACGCTGCGCAGCGCCGGGCAGCGGGTAGGTGGCGCCGACACGCAAGTCATGGACCTCCAGCAGCGAGAGGCGCAGCAACGCACCATCAACCGGCTGGAGGAGCAGATCGCGGAGCTCCAGCGCACGGTGCGTGAGCAGTACGCCGAGATTAACCAAACCCGACGCGAGGTGGCCGACCAGCCGGCACCAGTATCTGACGACGCCTCGGAGGTCGACCAGCAGCCGTTCTACCGAAGTGTGCTGGGTCGCCCGCTGACCTACGCTGTGCCCATCACCGGCTTCCGCGCGGGTCAGGGTCCCGAGCAGTGGGTGGTTGGGGTCCGTGGGGATTACCGGTCCACGCCGGCATCGCGCCTCCACATCCTGCCTGAGTTCACGGTGGGCTTGGGCGGGGGAACGACGTCGTTCAGCCTGCTGGCAAACGGTGCCTTCAGCTTCCTGCGCGACCGTACGCCGCGGGTGACAGGTCTGCCGCTAGAGCCGTACGTTGGGGTCGGCGTCGGGATCGCAAGTGAGCGCGGCTTCCGGTTTAAGCCCGTGTCCAACCTGATGCTCGGAGCGACGTATCGGTTGCCCAACGGTCAAACGGCCTTCGTCGAGTACAGCACGATTGACGTTTTCCGGTTGAACCGCCTGACGTTCGGGTACCGTGTCCGGTTGTGAGCCGGCGCGCGTGAGGACATCCCGCACACGCGCAGCACAGCACACCGGTAGCATCCCGAACACACTGAGGAGCCTATGAGACGCATCCTGGTACTAATCGGCCTACTGATGATGAGCCCCGGCGAGATGGCTTGGGCGCAGGCGGACCCGTCGGCTGCGACGGCCCGGATTGAAGCCATCCGCCAGCGCATCGAGGCCATTCAGGGCGGGCCCATGCGGCGCTCCCCTGAAACGTCCCGTGCGACGGTTCCGGCAGAGACGCCGCGCGTGGCCGCCTCCACGCGCCCCACGCAGCAGCCGGTCACGCAGCAAGACTTCGATCGGCTGGAGCGGCGCCTCATGCGGCAACTTGTTCAGCTGCTGGCCGACGAGCGCTATCGAGACCGCCTGCGGGCGCTGCTTGAGCAAACGGAGTCGCCCCCGCGACCGCCATCGTCCGGCGCAGTAGACCGCTCGCCTCTCCCTGTGGACGAGCGCCCGACCCGTTCCGTGCCGCCCCCGGCACCCGATATCGTGCGCGTCGGCCCGGACACCGTTCGTATCATGCCGGACACCGTCCGCATTGTGGAAGACACCGCCACCCTCCCGCCCGACACGGTGCGAGAAACCACCGTGGTGGAGGTGCAACGGGCCCTGCTGGATACGGGCATGTTTCGGGCCTTCGAGGTAAACTTCGCCTTCGGGGAAAGCACGCTCCTGCCACGTGCCGCGCGCTCGCTCGATGTCGTGGGCGAGGTGCTTACGCGGTACCCGAACCTGCGGGTCGAGATCGCAGGCCACACCGATGCCGTGGGGGCGGCCGACTACAACCGCACCCTCGCAGAGCGGCGGTCCGAGTCCGTTCGACGGTATCTGGAGCGCCGATTCGGCATCGATGCGCAACGCCTCGACGCCAAGGGGTATGGCGAGGCCCAGCCCATCGCGACCAACGAAACAGCGGCCGGTCGGGCGCTCAACCGCCGCGTCGAATTCGTCGTGCTCAATCCGGCGGCTGCGTTTTTGCGTGCCGAGGGCCGCAACCCGTCGAATGAACCGGCCGCGAACGAGGCCGGCCAAGACCTGGAGACGATGATCCGGCGCGCCATCCAGGAGGAACTGGAGCGACAGCGAGCCGCCCCGCCGGATACCACCGGGGACCATAACGAATGAGCTGCTGGTGTATGGGCATCCAGGTGTGCGCTGGTTCATGTTGCGGATCGACGTCACGCCGGCACGTGTCCCCGCTACTACCGTACTGTAGCATGTATTCAACGTCTCTCTACCTCACCACAAACCTAACAGCGATACCATGGCGACCCGTAAGGAATACACCGAAAAGCTCAAGTCGAAGCTCGATGAATGGAACGCTAAGATTGATGAACTGAAGGAAAAGTCGGAAGCGGCCGATGCAGACATGCGTGCGGAATACCAGGAGCAGGTCCAAGCGCTGAAAGCGAAGCGCTCCGAGCTGCAGCAAACGGTGAAGAAGCTCCAGGATGCGGGCGACGACGCCTGGGAAGACATCAAAGAAGGCGCGGACGACGCCTGGGAAGCGCTTGACGATGCCTTCGACAGTGCGATGTCGCGGTTCAAGTAGCTCTCGTGGACCTTTTCCCTACATGCTTCCCTGGACGCCGTGGCCCCTGATTCGGAGTCGTCAGAGACCGAACCGGTATGGCGGTTTGTTACGCCGGAGGACGCCGTTCCGCCTGCGTCACGGGTGGACGCGCACGTGCAGAAGGGCGTTTCGGCGCTGCAGTCATGGGTCCGCAAAATGCCTGCAGCGCTCTCACGCTGGTGGACGGGTGCCGAGGAGGGCGTAGACGGGGCCGAGGCGGCCGAAGCGCTGTCTGGAGAGAACGGACCCCAACCGGCCTCGGATGCTTTGTTGGAGCGCATCGCCCCGGCCCCGGATTGGTCGGAGGCTGTTGAGGCGCTCGATGCCGCGCTCGAGCCATGGATGGAGGGCGCCGACGGCGTGCCTGCCCTGGTGCTCGGCGCCCGGTACCACGGGGCGCCCTCGATCCCACGCCGCTGGGCTGAGGCGCGCGGATGGACGATCGTCGATCCGCTGCCCCGAGACGACCTCGCATCTCCCGATGCCGCGGCGGCGGACTGGCTCGCTGCCCGGGTCCAGGATGGCACGCCGTGGGTCCTCCCGCGCCTGGAGCAGTGCCACCTCCGAACCCCGCGTGGGTTGACCTTCGTGCGACGATTGCTCGACCGCTGGGCCGAAGGGACGCTCGGCCGGGGGCTCATCGGCTGTGACCCGCACGCATGGGCCTACCTCCGGCACGTGTGGCCCGGGCAGATCCCGCACTGTCTGGTGCTACACCCCTTCTCGGCGGATGCGTTCGCCCGGTGGCTCCGCGCACTGGCCGAGGTGGGGCGGTCAAAGGGTGCCGCCCCTATTGCATTCCGTATGGCGGGGGAAGACGATCCGGTGCTGCCCACACATCGCGAGGCAACGGATGGAGACGGCTCCGTCCCGCCGGCCGACGATATACCAACGAGTTCTTACCTGCGCGGGCTGGCCGTCTACAGTCAGGGGCATCCCGGTATCGCGTGGACGCTATGGCGCCGGAGCCTGCTCGTACCGCCCGATGCGCCGCCGTCCGAGGCGGATGAAACGTCGGACCGTGAGTCCGAGGTGGAGCAGACAATCTGGGTGCGCCCCTGGAGCGACGTGGAGCATCCCCGCCGCCCGAGCGGCTTCGCACAGCCCGATGCGTTTGTACTCCACGCGCTTCTCCTGCACGGCGGGCTGTCCGCCGACCAGCTCAGTCCGCTCCTCCCGACCGATCAGTATGCGGTGCGCCACCGCCTCCATGGCTTGCGCACGGCGGGGTTCATCGTGCAGGACGACGCTAAGTGGCAGCTTACGCCTGCCGGCTACCCAGCGGCGTGCGATATCCTGCGCCACGAGGCGTACCTTCCTGATCCGTACGACACGTAACTCCCCTTTCACCACTGCGGTGGTTCCTGCTATGGGCTCGGATGCCACAAGCATGCTGCGCAATATCGGCCTGGAAAGCGTCCTGGGCATCGTCCTGATCATCGCGGCGGCCGTCGGGCTGACGATGCTGATTCAGCGCTTCATCCCGCGCCTCGCCGAGCAACTGCCCGGGCGCTATCGCCTCTCGGTGCTGGCCACCGTGCCGTTCCTCCGGCTCGTCATTCTAGTGGGGGCCATCAGCTTGATCGTCCCCGTCGTGATCGAGCCCACGTTCGAGAATATGGTGGCGTTCCTGGGGGCCGTGGGGCTGGCGCTCGGCTTTGCACTGAAGGATTACGCGAGCAGCTTGATTGCCGGCATCGTCGTCATCTACGAGGCCGCCTACCGGCCTGGCGACTGGATAGCGATCGAGGACGGTTACGGCGAGGTCCGCTCCGTGGGCATGCGCGCCATGGAAATGGTGACGCCGGACGACACGGTCGTCGTCGTTCCACACCAGAAGCTGTGGACGGAGTTGATCTATAACGGCAATGATGGCACCCAGCACCTGCAGTCTGTGGCGGATTTTTACCTGGATCCGGAGCACCCGGCGGCTCGGGCCCGGCAGGTGCTTCACGATGTCGCCCTGACCAGCCCGTATCTGCAGGTCGCGAAGCCCATCGCCGTCATCGTGCAGGAAAAACCGTGGGGGACGCACTATCGGCTCAAGGCCTATCCGGTGGATCCCCGCAACCAGTTCCTCTTCACCACGGATCTGACGGTGCGGGGGAAGGCGGCCCTGGACGATCTGGGTCTCCGTCCGGCGCGCACATCCGTCCTCCCCGAAGGCGCCGCCCCGTAATGAAGGGGGCTCGAATCAGAACAGGTGGGTCCGACGCTCGCTCGCCTGCGGTTGCGGCTTAAAACCGCACGTGAACATCGTCTCGGCGTCGGCGTCCGGGTCGGAGCGGACGGTGAGCGCGCCGCCGCGCAGGCGCATGATTGGGCGGGAGAGGCTGAGCCCAACGCCGGAGCCGTCTTCCTTCGTCGTGAAGAAAGAGGGGCTCGACGAAGGGGGTTCAGCGCGCCAGGAAATCATCTGGGCTGATGGCGATCTGGGGAAATGTTGTCAACACGCCGGCGTCGCTGGTTACGAACCATGTCTCCAGCTCTTGAGCAATGGCCACATACTGACAGTCGTAGGCGTTATGGCCCGACTGGGCGGCGAGGCGAAGCACTTCGGTTGGTGCCATTCGGTACGTCCGTTCGCCAATCAGGTCTTGCGCCACCTCCCAGTGCTCCAGGGCCTGCGTGAGCGGTAGATCCTTGAAGTGGACATACGTCCAGATCACGTTCAACACCTCGTATTCCCAGAGCGGGGGAGCAGCCCATACAGGATCTTCGCGCCGGACCGCCTCGGCGAGCTCCGTGTTGCTGCCCGGCATCGCGAAGTGAATGATGAGGGTGGCGTCAGCAACGATCATGCGCGGCCTCGTTCTCGCGCCGTTCTGAGGTCGTCGTCTGTCACATACACGGCGGAGCGTTGGCGCACCTGCCGCGCACGCTGAAAGAGGTCCTCTTCCCGAATCGACCGCTCGCCCAGTGCCCGCTCGATAATCGTGGTTACTTCGCCGGCAATACTGCGATGATGCGCGTTGGCCTGCTGCTTGAGTTTCGCGTAGAGCCTGTCGTCAAAGTTCTTAATGGAGAGCGTAGCCATATGAAAGCTCCAGGTTGCTACCAAAATGGTACCTCGGTATATATGCCTACTTGGGGCATGGCCATTTAGATCCTGCTGTCCGTCAGGCGCGAGGCCAGGCGCTATCGAACATTGGAGATGCACAATGAGCCATTCGGCAATGTTCAATCTCAAAACCGCAGCGTGAACATCGTCTCGGCGTCGGCGTCCGGGTCGGAGCGGACGGTGAGCGCGCCGCCGTGTAGGCGCATGATCTGGCGGGAGAGGCTGAGGCCGATGCCCGAGCCGTCCTCCTTCGTCGTAAAGAAGGGGACGAAGATCTTCTCCTGGACGTCGGGCGGGATGCCGGGGCCGTTGTCGATGACCTGTAGCACGGGGCGGCTGCGGCGGTCGATGCGGGCGCGCAGCTCGATGCGGGGCTCCGGCTCATCTTCCACGGCCTGCATGGCGTTGAGGACGAGGTTGATGAGCACCTGCTCGATGAGCTCCGGGTCGGCCGAAACCTGCAGGTCTTCGGGCGCCACGTTGATGCGCAGGTCGAGGGCGTGCTCCTCGATCTGTACGCGCAACAGGCGCCGGACGTCGTCGAACAGCTCCTGCACCTCCAGCACCTTGAACGACGGGTTCGGAATCTTGGTGAAGCTGCGGTACGAGTCAACGAAGCTGATGAGCCCTTTGCTGCGCCGCTCGATGGTTTGCACGGCTTCGCGCGCGTCCTCAGCGATCTCGGCGATCTCGTGCGGCGGCGGGCCGTGGGTACCGTTCGGGGCCGCCGGCGCCTCGCTGAGCAGCCGATGCGCCGTGGAGGCCAGCGACGAGATGGGCGCCACGGAGTTCATAATTTCGTGGGTCAGCACGCGGGTCAACTGCTGCCACGCCTCCATCTCCTTCTCTTCGAGCTCGTTGCGCAGGTCCTGAATGGAGGCCAGCGCGTGGGCCTCGTTGCGCAGGCGGAACCGGCTCACGTGCACGGCCAGTTGCAGCGTGCGGTCTTCCTCCGCCACGCGCACCATCGACTGCTCGCCGGAGTCGAGCTGGCGCAGCGCGCCGACGAGCGGCTCGCTCACGCGCTCCAGCGCCTCGATGTTGCGGATGGGCCCGGTGCGCAGCAGGCGGCGGGCCGCCGTGTTCATCAGCTCCACGGTGCCGTCCGCACGGTACGAGATGAGCGCGATGCCGAGGTGCTGCACCACGTTTTCGAGATAGCGCACCTGCTCCTCCTTCTCGGCCCGGATGCGCCGGAATTCGCTCGTGACCTCCTCGAATGCGTCGCGCAGACGGGCGAACAGCGGGCCGCGCCCCTCGCTCGTAAAGCCCTGCGAGAAGTCCGCATAGCGCACCGACTCCAGAAAGCGCGTCAGGTCGCGGGTGATCTTCTCGACGTAGTGAATCAGGTTGACGACGAGGTAGATGATGAGGAAGCCCACCAGCACGGCCACCTCGTACAGCTGCGTCCAGCCGATGAGATACGCCAGCGCCAGCGCGGCCGCGATGAGGCCGCCCACGCGTAGGGCAATCTGAAAGCGAAACCGCTTGTGCATGACGGCAGGGAAGAGGAAAAGAGACGGAGAAACGAAGAGACGAGGAGGCGTGGCGCCGTCTCCCCGATTCCTCGACGCATCGACTCCTCTCAGAGTCCGTATTTTTCGATCCGGCGGTAGAGCGCTTTGCGGGAGATGCCGAGCTCGTCGGCGGCGCGGCTGATGTTGCCGCCGTGCTTGCTCAGCGCCTTGCGGACGGCGGCCTGCTCGATGTCGTCCAGGTTCAGCGTGTCCAGCCCGATGTCGCCGTCCTGCGCAGGGGCTTGCATGGGCGCCGAGAAGTTGAAGTCGCCGGGTTGCAGCACGGGGCCCTCGCTCATGATGACGGCACGCTCCATGGTGTGGCGCAGCTCGCGCACGTTGCCGGGCCAGTGATACGCCTTCAGCTTCTGCTGGGTCTCCTCGCTCAGCGTCTCCGTCTCCGTCTGGTACTTGTCGGCGAACTCGCGCAGGAAATGGCGAGCCAGAAGCAGAATGTCGTCGCCCCGATCGCGGAGCGGCGGGAGCTGCACCTCCACCGTGTTGATGCGGTAGAGCAGGTCCTGCCGGAAGGCCCCGTCCTGCGTCATCTCGTAGATGGGCTGGTTCGTCGCACAGATCAGCCGGATGTCGACCGGTGTGGATTCGACGGAGCCGACGCGCGTCACCTCGCGGCGCTGCAGCACGGTGAGCAGCTTCGCCTGCAGCGGCATCGGGATATTGCCGATCTCGTCGAGGAACAGCGTCCCGTCGTCGGCCGACTCGAAGCGGCCGGCACGGTCGTCATCGGCGCCGGTGAACGCGCCCTTCACGTGGCCGAACAGTTCGCTCTCGAAGAGCGACTCACTGAGCGCACCGAGGTCGGCCGAGACGAACGGGCCGTCGGCGCGGTTCGAGCGGCGATGCACGGCGCGGGCCACGAGCTCTTTGCCCGTTCCGTTTTCGCCCAGGATGAGCACGTTCGCGTCCGTGCCGGCCACCTTTTCGATGGTGGTGAACACCTCTTCCATGGCCGGGCTTTCGCCGATGATATCATCGAACGCCGCGTCCGGGGCGGGGGGGCGCGAGCGCGTCGGTTGGCCGTTGCGGGCGCGCTGGGCCTGGGCGCGGTCGGCCGCCTCGCGCGACTGGCGCAGCTTGATGGCCGCCTGCACCGAGGCCACGAGGTCGGCGTCGTCCCACGGCTTCACGATAAAGTCGGCGGCGCCCTCCTTCATCGAGCGCACGGCCTTGCCCACATCGCCGTACGCGGTGATCATCACGACGACGGCCTGCGGGTCGAGGTCGAGGATGCGGTTGAGCCACACAAACCCCTCGCGGCCGCTGGAGGCGTCCTGCGTAAAGTTCATGTCGAGCAGGATCATGTCGTACGTATTGTCCTGCAGCAGCGTCGGGATGACGGCCGGGTTGCGGGCGGTGTGCACCTCCTCCACGTGCTTCTTAAGGAGCAGGCGCAAGGCGGTCAGGACGTCCCGCTTGTCGTCGACGATCAGGATGCGCCCGTCGTGCGGCGTCGCGGAGTCTGTGGAGGCGGCGTGTGCGTGTTGGTTGCCCATGGGCATGGTGCGCGGTGAAAAGAGAGCGGGCGTGCGCAGGGGGCGCGGCGTGGGCGCCGTGCAACGAAGGTACCGATCCCACGTGCGAAAAGCGTTCCGGATGGACGTACCCGAACGTATTCTGGTGGAGCAATCGGGTTCCTCCACGCGGGGCGAGCGGAACCGCACAGTGAGCGTGCGCTATCGCACACCTGGCTTCCTTCCGAAACGCCCTGGAGCGCGCTACGTGCCGTCTGAGCAACTGGAATGCTGGTTGCGACAGGATGGAGTGCCGTGCGTTGCGAAGGCTTCGGTGGTTTTCACAACGCACCCTTCCGACCTGATATCACACGACACGTCACTATGAGCGAATCGCCACTCACCTCTACACAGGGAACTGCGGGGTCGAACGGGTCAGGCGGGGCCTCGTCGGCCCCCTCGGCCAGCCACGGCGAGGGGGTGGACCGCAAGATCGAGAAGAAGACGTTCACGCCCAAGCGCATCGCGATGCTCGTGGGCGCGCTCGCGCTGGTCGGCCTCATTGGTTACGGCGTGTGGACGAGTGCGACGGGCGGGCAGTCGCTCAACGTCGACCGGGAGAAGCTCACCGTCTCGACCGTCGAGCAGGGGCCCTTCCAGGAATTCATCGCCGTGACGGGCAACGTGCTCCCCGAGCGCACCGTCTTCCTCGACGCCGTCGAGGGCGGGCGCGTGGAGGAGATGTACATCCGTGAGGGGGCCATGGTGGAGGAGGGGCAGCCCATCCTGCGCCTCTCCAACAACGACCTGCGCCTGCAGATGCTCAACAGCGAGGCGTCGCTGGCCGAGCAGCAGAGCCGCATGCAGCAGCTTAAGCTGTCGATGGAGCAGCAAAGCCTCAGCCTGCAGCAGCAAATCGCCCAGATGGAGTACGAGATCCAGCGGCTCGAGCGGCAGCACAGTCGCCAAGAACGGCTCTACGAAAAGGATCTGATTGCCGAGCAAGACTACCTGGACACGCGGGACCAACTGAACTACCAGCAGCGCCGCCTGCGGCTCACCCGTGCGGCCTTCGTGCAGGATTCGCTCTCGCAGCAGTCGCGCCTGGCGCAGATGGAGAACACCACGCAACGGCTGCAAAGCAGCTACGACGCCATGCAGGAGGCCATCTCCAACCTAACCGTCGAGGCGCCCATCAGTGGGCAGCTCACGGCGCTCAACGCCGAGGTGGGCCAGATTATCAGTTCGGGCACGCGGCTCGGGCAGGTCGACAAAATCGACAGCTACAAGATCCGCGCCCAGATCGATGAGTTTTACATCGAGCGCGTCCGCCGCGGCCAGACCGCCACGACGCAGCCGCTCGGCGGACGGGAGTACGCGCTCACCGTCTCCCGCGTCTATCCTGAGGTCGAGAACGGCCGCTTTGAGGTGGACCTCCGCTTCCAGAGCGAGCAGCCCGAGAGCATCCGGCGCGGCCAGTCGATTCGCATCCGGCTGGAGCTGGGCAGCCCCGAGGAGGCCACGCTCCTCTCGCGCGGCGGTTTCTACCAGAGCACGGGCGGCAACTGGGCGTACGTGCTCACCGAAGGCGGCGAGGCCGCTGTGCGGCAACCCGTTCGCCTCGGCCGGCAAAACCCAAACTACTTCGAAGTCCTCGGCGGCCTGCAGCCGGGCGATCAGGTGGTCACCTCCAGCTACGAGACGTTTGGCGATGCAGATCGGCTGGTGTTGGAGTAAAGTACCCAGACGTAGTGAGCATACGACGGACGCGTGCCAGCGAGTCCACCTGACGCGCTACAAGGCGCTCCTGACGACCCGGCCGACATTCCCGATCTCCTTTCACCCCGCAACCAATCCATTATCGACCATGATCAAAACCGAAAATCTCCGCAAAGCGTACCGCACCGAAGAGGTGGAAACCATCGCGCTCAACGGCGTGAACCTGCACATCGAGCAGGGCGAATTTGTCTCGGTGATGGGCCCCTCCGGCTGCGGCAAGTCGACCATGCTCAACATCCTGGGCCTTTTGGACACGCCGACCGAGGGCAGCTACCTATTCGACGGCCAAGAGGTAGGCGATCGCTCGGAGCGGCAGCGGGCCCAGCTCCGCAAAGGCAATATCGGGTTCGTCTTCCAGAGCTTTAACCTGATCGACGAGCTGACGGTCTACGAAAACGTGGAGCTGCCGCTCCTCTACCTGAACGCGCCGTCGAAGGAGCGCGAGGAGAAGGTGCAGGCCGCGCTCGACCGCGTGAAGATGACGCACCGCCGCGACCACTTCCCCCAGCAGCTCTCCGGCGGGCAGCAGCAGCGCGTGGCCGTCGCCCGCGCCGTCGTCGCCAATCCCAAGCTCATCCTGGCCGACGAGCCGACCGGCAACCTCGACTCCACAAACGGCACGCAAGTCATGAACCTGCTCGGTGAGCTCAACGAGGCGGGCACCACGATCGTGATGGTGACCCACTCGCCCGCCGATGCCGAATACAGCGCGCGAACGATTCATCTCTTCGACGGCAAGGTCGTCTCGGAGAACTTCATCGCGCAAGAGTATGCCGCGCATACCGCATAGCTCCTGTTTGCGCGGCAGAATGCATGTCCCGGTTTGAGTGGTGACATGCACGAGCCGACCGGTGCCGAGTCCTTCTGGTGGGGGGCTCGGCGCCCGGCGGCTCATTTGAAGTGAGCGATGGGCGAATGGTGACGGGGGCAGTGGGTGATTGACCGACCACGCCCCACGCACCAATGCGCCCGTTCGCTAATGCCTTCTGAGTGTGGGGTGGCCCGGGGTCGATGGCGCTCCGCAACGAGTAATCCACCGTCGATTCTCCCCGATTGTCGATCGGCGGATGGCATCTCGCGTCCTGATCCGCCATCTCATTACTCCGTCCATTCCTCGATTCCCAACCTCATGTTCTTCAATTACCTGACCATCGCCGCCCGCACGCTGCGCAAACGCGTCGGTCCGACGCTGATCAACGTTGTTGGCCTGACGGTGGGCATCGCCGCCTGCCTGCTGATTGGCCTGTGGGTCGAGCGCGAGCTCAGCTTCGACGACTTCCACCCGGAAGCCGACCGCGTGCACCGGATTGCCATCGAGGCGCGGATTACCGACGCCATGACGCGGACGCCCGGGATGCCGGCCCCGTTGGCGCCGGCGCTGCGGCAGGATGTCCCGCAGGTCGAGTCCGTCACGCAGTTCCGGCCGAGCCGGGTCATCTTCCAGCACCGCAACCAGGCGCTGTCCGAGCGCGTCACCCTGTCGGCCGACTCGACGTTCTTCGACGTGTTTGGCGGGTTTGAGCTCGTGCACGGCGCTCGCGAGGCGGCCCTCGATGCTCCCGACGCCATTGTGCTGTCCCAAACCACGGCGCGGACGCTGTTCGGTCGCGCCAACGTGGTGGGCGAGATGCTGGAGATGGACGGTGCGACGCGGCGCGTCACGGGCGTGATGGCCGATGTGCCCGAGACGTCGCACCTCCAGTTTGACGCGGTCGCCGCCCGGTCGGGCGTGCCACCCGTCTTCCAAGCGAACTGGACGGGCTATGCGTATCTCACGTATGCGAAGCTCGTGGAAGGCGCCTCGCAGGCAGCGCTTCAAGAGGGGCTGAACGGCATCGTGGAGAACCGCGCGATGGGTGACGTGCAGGAGCGGTTCGGCGAGCCGTCAGACAACTTCGTGTATCGCTTCTTCCCCGAGGCGCTGCTAGACCTCCATCTCTATTCCGACTTCACCGTGCTGGGGCCAAGCGGGTCTATCGCGACCGTCTACACGTTTGCGCTGATCGGGCTGTTCATTCTGGGGATCGCGTGCATCAACTTCATGAACCTGGCGACGGCGCGGGCGACCGAGCGCGCCACGGAGGTGGGCATGCGCAAGGCGCTCGGCGCCGGGCGCACGCAACTGGCCGGTCAGTTCCTCGGCGAGGCCGTGCTGGTGACGGCGGTGGCTACCGTCGCGGCCTTCGGCGTGGCAGCCGCCGCGCTGCCGACGTTCAACGACCTGGCCGGCACGTCGATGAGCTGGAGCACGCTGCTGCAGCCGGGCGTGGTGCTCGCCGGCCTCGTCCTCATCCTGGTCGTCGGCGCCGTGGCGGGCAGCTACCCCGCGTTCGCGCTTGCACGGTTCGCGCCGGCCACGGTGCTCAAGGCGTCGGGCACGAAGACGACGAGCGGGCAGGGGCGGCGCCTGCGGCAGGGGCTCGTCGTCGTCCAGTTTGCCATCTCCATCGCGCTCATCATCGGGACGCTCGTGGCGCGGGAGCAGTTCGACTACATCCAGACCAAGCAGCTCGGGTTCGACAAGGAGCGCGTCGTGGAGGTCGAGCGCGCCCGCGATCTGGAGGATCGTCAGGCGGCCTTTGCCGATCGGGTCCGCGCGCTGCCGGGCGTCACGGCCGCCGCCGCGGGCGACGGCCTCTTCGGCGGCGTCTCGCAGACTGCATTTCTGCCCTACGGCGCGGATAATGCGGACGCGCAGGCCCTCCAGTACCTCCAGGTGGACCTCCGCTTTGTCGAGGCGATGGGGATCGATGTGGTCGAAGGGCGCGCGTTCGACCCGGCCCGCCCGGCCGACTCCAGCGCCGTCCTGCTCAACGGCGCCGCCGTCGACCGCTTTGGGTGGGACGACCCGGTTGGCCAGCGCATCGCGTCCTGCGACTCGGGGTGCACTTACACGGTGATCGGTGTGGTCGACGACTTCCACTTCGAGTCGCTGCGGCGGCAGGTCGAGCCGCTCGCGCTCGTGCCGACGCCGCCACTCGGGGGGGACGGTCAGCCCGAGAGCCTCTATGCGCGCCTTGCGCCGGGCCAAACGCGCGACGCCCTCGACCAAATTCAGTCGGTCTGGGTGTCGGTCGCTGGGGCCGCGGCACCCTTCCAGTACACCTTCCTCGATCAGACCTACGATCGGCTCCACCGCGACGTGCAGCAGGCCGGCGACCTCTTCAGCCTGTTCAGCGTGCTCGCCGTCGTCGTGGCGTGCCTCGGCCTCTTTGGGCTGGCGACGTACACCGTGCAGCGCCGCGAGAAGGAGATCGGCATCCGCAAGGCAATCGGCGCCACGGAGACGCAAGTCGTCGGACTCTTGTCGCGCGAGTTTGTGCAGCTTGTCGGGGTGGCGTTCGTGGTGGCGTCGCCACTAGCGTATTTCGCGATGCAATGGTGGTTGGACGACTTCGCGTATCGCACGGCCCTCGGGGTCGACCTCTTCCTGCTTGCGGGCGGACTCGCCGTAGGGATTGCCGTCCTCACCGTCAGCACGCAGGCCTTCCGCGCCGCCCGCCTCGACCCGGCCACCACGCTGCGCGATGAATGAAGGCCATGCCGCGGTGCGAAGTGCGAAATCGCTCCGATCCTGACGCTTCGGAATAAAAAACGGGCTCCCCCGATGGGTATTCGGAGAGAGGATCTTCATACAGCGCGCGTCCTGCTGCGCTCGCCCAAGGGGCTTCTTGGCCTCCTGGCTCTGGGAACGCTCGCCGTTCACCTGGTCGTCGCCATGACGACCGCCTACGGTCTGCACCGCGATGAATATCTGTATCTAGCCTACGGACGCCACCTGGACTGGGGATTCATCGAAGCCCCACCCGGAATCGCGCTGGTCGCAGCCGGGTTGCAGTCAACCCTCGGCACCTCGCTGGTCGCTGTGCGCCTCGTGCCTGCACTGGCTCACAGCGTGCTCGTATTTCTCACGGGCCTCCTTACGCGAGAGCTTGGCGGGACGCGGTTCGCGATCCTCGTCGCTGGAGTGGCCGCACTCATTGCGCCGGTCTATCTCCGGGCCGGCACCCTCTTCCAGCCGGTCCCCTTCGACCAACTTGCGTGGGCTGCAGCCGCCTTCTTCCTGGCGCGTCGCATCCGGCGCGACGACGGCCGGCAGTGGCTGGGGGTCGGACTTGCCTGCGGGTTGGGACTCGTGTTCAAGTATACGATCCTCGTCTTCGGCGCCGGACTCGCCCTCGGCCTGCTTCTCACGTCTCTCCGTCGCGATTTGACGACGCCCTGGCCCTGGACGGGAGCCGCCCTGGCCGGTCTCTTTGCGATGCCCAATCTCCTCTGGCAGGCGGCCCACGAGTGGCCGCTCCTCCGGCACGCGCAGGCCCTTTCGGAATCGCAACTCGTGCACGTCGCCCGGCTCGACTTCGTCGTCGAGCAGGTGCTCATGCTGCACCCGCTGACCCTGCCCCTCTGGGGCGCCGGGCTCGTGTTCTTCTTTACCCGCCGGGGGAAGCCATTTCGGGTGCTGGGATGGGCCTACGTCGTCTGCTTCGCCCTGTTGCTCACGCTGCAGGGCAAGCCTTACTATCTCGCGCCGGCCTATCCTATGCTACTGGCCGGCGGCGCCGTCGTTGGGGCGCGGCTCGTTCGGCAGTGGCATCCGCGGTTGCTACGCCCGCTCGTGGCCGCGACGCTCCTGGGGGGCGGCATGGCGCTCGCGCCTCTGGGCATGCCGGTGCTTCCCCCGCCGGCGATGGCCCGGTACCTTGACGCGATCGGGGCCTCCCCCGAGAGTGAAACGGGGAAAGCGATGCAGCTGCCGCAGGACTACGCCGACATGCTCGGCTGGCCCGAAATGGCCCGCGCCGCGGGGCAGGTGTATCATTCGCTTCCTCCTGACGACCGGGAGCGGGTCCTGCTCTTTGGCGAGAGCTACGGGCACGCCGGCGTGCTCGACTACCACCGGTCCGAGCTTGGGCTTCCTCCGGCCGCGAGTGCGTCGGGGAGCTACTACCTTTGGGGACCCGGCGAGCCTACCGGTGCGGTCACGCTCTACGTGGGGGTCTCCGAGGACGAGGTCGCCGACTTCTTCGACCGGTGTACCACCGAGACGGTCGTCCGCCATCCATGGGCCCGAGAGGCTGCTGCGCCCATTCTCGTTTGTCGCGGCCCCGACCGCTCGTTCCAGGCCCTGTGGCCTTCGCTCGATCCATGGTGAGAGGAGCACTCGAACGCGTCCGAAGCACGGGAGCGTGCCCATTGACAGCAAACCGTCGCGGTCCGTAGCGTTGGTCGCTTACGCTCATTCATCCGTCACCGTTTATGTTTTTCAACTACCTCAAAATCGCGTGGCGTACCCTGTGGCGCCACCGCGCCACGACGGCCGTCAATCTCGTTGGCCTGTCTGTGGGTCTCGCGGTGTGCTTCCTCGTGGTGCTCTCTCTGCATCAGCAGTGGCAGATTGACCGCTTCCATCCCGACTCCAACCGGATCCATACGGTCTCGTCACGGCACGTGGTCGCGGAGGAACCGTGGTCCGCTACGGCGCCCGGACCGTTGGGACCGGCCCTTCGCACGCAGGCGCCCGGTGTTCGCGCCGTCACGCAACTCGCCAAAGAGGACGAAACGTTTGTGACGCGAGGGGAGAAGAGCGTGATGGTCGACGTCATGTACGCGGACTCGTCCTTTTTCGATGTCTTTCCGGGCTTTCGGCTCCGCGCGGGGACTCGCGCGACGGCCCTTACGACGCCGCACATGGCCGTCCTCACGACCGAGACGGCGCGCCGCCTCTTCGGGGACGCCGATCCCGTCGGACAAACGCTCTCGCTGCGCGGGGAGGAGAACCTCACGGTCACCGGCGTGCTGGCCCCTCCGCCCGGCCCCACGCACCTCGCCGGCGACCTCTTTCTCTCGTATGAGCCCCTCGACACGGACGATCCCAAGACCACGTCGTGGACGACCGTCGATAGCGACCGGTGGACGTACCTCCGGCTCGAGGACGGAACGCGTCCCGTGGAGATTCAGCGCCTGGCGACCGCCCTTCTCGCGCGCAATGTGCCGGCGGACGTGGGAGCGGGGATCGACGTTCGGATTCGGTCCCTGTCAGACCTTCGGTTTGGCGGCACGACGCTGCATCCGCTTTCGCTCCGCACACAGATGCCCGTCTACGTCTTTGCCTTCTACCTGGCCCTCGCGGGCCTCGTCCTTCTGGCGGGCGGCTTCAACTACGTGAACCTGGTCACCGCCCAGTCCGTCCAGCGAGCCAAAGAGATCGGCGTTCGCAAGACCGCAGGAGCCCAACGGAGACAACTGATCGCCCAGTTTTTGGGGGAGGCCATCCTGACGAGCCTCCTGGCTGCAGTGGGTGCGGTGCTCCTGCTGTTCTGGATCGTTCCGCTCTTCAACGGTCTGTATAGTGGCGAGATGCTCGGAATTCCCCCCCTCTCCCTTCGGACGCTCGCGAACCCGGGCTTTTTAGCCCTCCTTGCCGGCGTCGCGGTCGTCTTCGGGCTGGCAGCCGGCAGCTACCCGACGCTCGTCCTCTCGGCCTCGCGCCCGTCGGGCGTACTGAAGGCCGGAATCCCGGCCCACAGTCCGTTCGGCTCATTATCGGTCCGCACCGTGCTGGTCGGGATGCAGTTTGCGTTCGCCCTCCTGCTGGTCGTGACGGCGACGACGCTCTCCCGGCAGAGCACGAGCATGGCGATGTCGGACCACGACCTGCAGACCGAGCGCCTGCTCAGCGTTGAACTGCAGGACGTGGAGTACGAGCACTTCCGCCGGGCAGCACGGCGCCTGCCGGAGGTGGAAACCGTAACGACCCTCGACCACCTCATGCTCGGAATGGGATACGACCGCGTTCGCCTCCAGACGCACACCGACCGCGCGTCCATTTCGAGCTACCAGTACGCCACGGACACGACCTTCATTCAAACGATGGGCTTGCATCTGCAGGCGGCACAGACGGACTGGACGGTACCGTTTGCCGGGGAAACGGGCGTCGTTCTCAATGAGGCCGCTGCGGAGGCCCTCGGGTTCAAGACGCCAGCGTTGGCCCTCGGGGCACCCGTGCATCGGAGCACGATCGACGCCGATGGGCCTCCGCGCTCGTTCCAGGTCGTCGGGGTCGTCGACGACTTTCCGTTCATGGGGATCGAGCTCTACACCCCGCTTGGCGGGCAAGACGTTCCTCCTCTCTTGCTCCACAGCGCGCCGTCTGCGTACGAGTACGCCCTCGTTCGCTCGCGTACCGATGATGTGGCACGCACGCAGGATCGTCTCCGCGCGGTATGGACCTCGGAGCTGCAGACCGTCCAACCCTTCCGGTCCCGGTTTTACAGCGACGTGACGCGGATGCGGTACGGGCCGCTCCGAGATCTCTCGCACATCGCCGTGGGCATTGCGCTGCTTACCGTCCTCATCACGCTCCTCGGACTCCTGAACATCGCCGCCCATCACGTGAAGACACGCACGAAAGAGATCGGCATTCGGAAGGCGCTCGGGGCCACCGCGTCGAGCCTGGTGGCCTTGCTCTCGCAAAATTTTCTCCGGCTGGTGGGCATCGCGGCCATCCTGACGCTCCCGGCCGCCTGGCTCCTGAATCAGTGGTGGCTGCAATTTCTACCGGATCCGGTCTCCGTCGGGTCGGGCGTGCTGATCGGGATCGTCGGAGGGCTGCTTCTCCTCGCCCTCCTCACGGTCGGCTCCCAGACGCTCCGCGCCGCCCGCCTCGACCCGGCCACCACGCTGCGCGACGAGTGACATCCATTGTCGGATTGTCGATTTCCGATTGGGGGATTAGTAAACGGTCCAGCATCATCCCCCAACCCGCCCATCGCCCAATCATCCAATCACCCCAATCTCATGCTTCGCAGTTATCTCAAAATCGCCTGGCGCGCCCTCCGCAAACGCATCGGCCCCACGGTGATCAACGTCACCGGGCTGGCCGTGGGGCTGGCGGCCTGCCTGCTCATCGGCCTGTGGATTCAGCACGAGCTGAGCTACGACGCTTTCCACCCGGAGGCCGATCGCATTCATCGCGTGCTGGTGAACGTTGAGGCCGGTGGGAACGCGATCGATGCCCCAATGGGCCCGGCGCCCCTCCGGGACGTCATCCTCAGCGACATCCCCGAAGTGGCGGCGGCCACGCGGTTTCGGCCCGACCGGGGCGCCTTGCTGCGGCGAGACGGTGAGGCGTTCACGGACCACACCGTCGTCCGCTCCGACTCGGCGTTCCTCGACGTGTTCGGCGGCTTTCAACTGCTCCGGGGTGGTCGGCAGGCGGCCCTCGACGGGGCCGATGCCATCGTCCTGACGGCCGCGACGGCCCAGCGCCTCTTTGGCTCGGTCGACGTTGTGGGTGAGACGCTCGACTACCGCAGCCGGACGCGCCAGGTGACGGGGGTGCTCGCGGACGTGCCCGAGACGTCGCACCTCCAGTTCGACGCCGTGGCCGCCATGGCCGCCGTGCCGCCCACCTTCCGGGAGAACTGGACAGGCTTCCGGTACTTCACGTACGCCAAGCTCAATGAGGGCGCGTCGGTGGCGGCGTTCCAGGAGAAGCTGAACGGGATTGCCGCCCAGTACGGCGCGGCGGACATCCAGGAGAGCTTTAACTTCCCGCTGGACGAGATCACGTACGCGCTGCCCGCCGAGGCGCTGCCGCGCATCCACCTGTACTCCGACTTCAACGCGCTCGACGCGGGCGGCTCGATCACGACGGTGTACGTCTTCGGGGCGATCGGGCTCTTTCTCCTGCTGATCGCGTGCATCAACTTCATGAATCTGGCCACGGCGCGGGCGTCCGAGCGCGCTACGGAGGTCGGCATGCGGAAGGCGCTGGGCGCCGGGCGCCCGCAGCTCGCCGGTCAGTTTCTCGGCGAGGCGTTGCTCACGACCGCAGCGGCGACGGGGTGCGCGCTGTTGCTCGCCGGGCTGGCACTGCCCACGTTCAACGGCTTGGCGGGCACGAGCTTCACCGCGGGCGCCTTCCTGCAGCCGGGCGTCGTGCTCGGCGGGCTGGGGCTCGTGTTGTTCGTGGGGCTGGTGTCGGGCAGCTACCCGGCGTTGGCGCTCTCGCGTTTTGCCCCAGCGGCCGTGCTAAAGGCCAGCGGGCGCCATAGCACCGGCGGCCCGGGGCAGCGCCTGCGGCAGGGCCTCGTCGTCTTCCAGTTCACTATCTCGATTGCGCTGATCGTCGGGACGCTCGTGGCGCAGGAGCAGTTCGGCTACATCCAGTCGAAGCAGTTGGGCTTTGACAAGGAGCGCGTGGTGCAGATTGAGGGCGCCGATGCCCTCGGGGCACGCCAGGCGGCATTCGTCGATCGCGTGCGCCAGCTGCCGGGCGTGACGGCATCGGCGGCGGGCGATGGCCTCTTCGGCGGCTCCTCGGGGAATGGCTTCTGGCCGGCCGACTCGGCGGCCTCCGCATCGCGCGTGCTACGGTACTTCAAGGTGGGGCCGCGCTTCGTGGAGGCAATGGACATCGAGGTGGTGCAGGGCCGCGCGTTCGACACGGCCCGCCCGGCCGACTCCGCGGCCGTCATCCTCAACCGGGCGGCCGTAGCGGCCTACGGCTGGGACGGCGACCCGACGGGCGAGCGGCTGGCCTACGGGGAAACGGAGGCCGAGGTCTTCGACGTCATCGGCGTGGTGGACGATTTTCATTTCCAGTCGATGCGGCAGGAGGTGGAGCCCGCGGCGCTCTTCCTGGGCGACCCCCGCGGCGCCGACGTGCCCGGCAGCATCTACGCCCGCCTGGCGCCCGGCGCGCCCACGGGGCAGATCGACGCGATTCAGTCGGCGTGGGCCGATTTTGCCGGGGCGGCGCCGTTTCAGTACCGCTTCCTCGACCAGACCTACGACCGGCTCCACCGCGACGTGCAGCGGGCCGGTACGCTGTTCAGCCTCTTCGCCGGGCTGGCTATCGTGATTGCGTGCCTCGGCCTCTTCGGGCTGGCGACGTACACGGTGCAGCAGCGGACGAAGGAGATTGGCATCCGCAAGGCGCTCGGCGCCACGGCGAGCCAGGTCGTCGCGCTGCTGTCGAAACAGTTCGTCCAGCTGGTCGCGATCGCGGCCGTCGTGGCGCTGCCGCTGGCCTACCTCGCCATGCAGCGCTGGCTGCAGGACTTCGCGTACCGCACGAGCGTCGGCGCCGACGTGCTCCTCGGAGCGGCGGGGATAGCCGTTCTCGTGGCACTCGTCACCATCGGATACCACGCGCTGCGTGCGGCGCAGTTGAGCCCCGCCCTCACGCTGAAGGACGCGTAGATTGTTGATTTCCGACTGGATGATTGTCGGAGTACTGCGCTCCATCTCTCAATCCGCCAATCCCACAATCCGCCAATCTCATATGCTTCGCAACTACTTCGTTGTGGCCGCGCGGGCCCTGCGCCGGCACCTCGGCACCACGCTTATCAACCTGGGCGGGTTGGCCATTGGCATCGCCGTGTGCCTGCTCTTTGGCACGCTGGCTTGGACGTTGCTTACCTGGGACCACTTTCATCCGGAGGTCGATCGGCTCCACCTTGTCCATGCGGATATGAAGACAGCCGGAGGATGGGAGCGCGCGAACGATACGTGGGGGCCGACCCTCCGCGATCTGACGCAGACCTTCCCGGCCATCGAAACGGGCACGCGCCTCTGGTCGGTTGGGCAGCGCGTGTCGCCGGACCGCACGGCTGATGATGAAAGGGGGGCGCGGGCTTTTGAGGAGAGCGTCGACTACGTGGACTCCACCTTCTTCCAGGTGATGGGCTTCACGCTTAAAGAAGGCGATCCGGCCGACGTGCTCGATCGGCCCAACGCGGCCGTGATCACAGAAAACAAGGCCCGGGCTTACTTCGGCGATGCGAATCCAATCGGCAAAACGCTCACGCTGGACGGGCAGTCGACCGTCACGGTGACGGGCCTCGCGCATAATCCGCCGGCCAATACGACGATGCAGCCGGACGTGGTCGTCAACATCGCGCACGCTCGGATCCACAATGTAGAGGACATCCGCGGAGCACTCGACCAGTGGTCGGGGTCGTTCCTAAACACGTACGTGCGACTCGAAGACGGCACGGATCCGAACCAGTTGGAGGCCCAGTTTGGCGACTTCCTCGCCCAGCAGATTGGGCCCGAAGACGCCGAGCAGCGGCGGATGGGCCTCATCGGCATCGCCGACATCGCGGACGAGTGGGACGACGCGTACATCTACGCCTACCTGGTCATTGCCCTAGCGTTCGGCATTCTGGGACTTGCGGCGATCAACGTGACGAACCTGGCCACGGCGCGGTCGCTGGAGCGTGTCCAGGAGATTGGGGTGCGCAAGGCGATGGGCGCCCGGCGGGAGGGACTGGCCGTCCAATTCCTCCTGGAGGCGCAGCTGCTGGCCTTCGGGGCCCTCGTGCTGGGCGTGACGATCGGGCAGATGCTGCTGCCTGCGTTTGGCGCGTTCGTCGATATGAACATGCGGCTCGACTGGACGGACCTGCGCCTGTGGGCGGCGCTCGGCGGCCTTGGCGTGCTCGTCGGCGTGCTGGCCGGCGGGTATCCGGCCCTAGTGCTCTCGCGCTTCAAGCCCGCGACGGCGCTGCGCGGCAGCCTAACCGCGCGTCCCGGCGGGCAGCACCTGCGCCGCGGGCTCGTGGCCGGGCAGTTTGCGCTCGCCTTGCTGCTCGTGGCCGGCACGTTCGGCATCCAGAAGCAGATCGCCTTCATGCAGGATCGGGTAAGCAATCTGCACCTCGACGCGATCACCTGGGTCCCCGTGCGCAGCGACCTGTTCGACGACCCCGTCGAGGGGCGGCAGCAGCTCGCGACGCTCCAACAAGAATTGCAGCGGTCGAGCGCCGTCGCCGCGGCGAGCGTCTCCTCCGTGGTGCCTGGCCGATACTACATCGGAAACACCTTTCGCAAGCCGGGGGCGGGCAACGCCGCGTACGTGATGCGCACGGCTGCGGTCGACGCCAGCTACTTCAGCGCGTACGACCTGCAGATCACGGCCGGGCACGGGTTTGAGGCGGCGACGGAGGCCGAGCGCGACGCCGGCATTGTCGTCAACCAGGCGACGATGCGAGCGATGGGCTGGGACACCATCGACGGCAAGGCGCTCTTCGGAGGCACCAAATCGGCCGAGCGGCATCCCGTGATCGGCGTCGTTGAGGACTTCCACTTTAAGTCGCTCCGCGATCCCATCGAACCGGCCGTCCACTTTTATGCTGGGGCCGATGCTACGAACTACCGGTACGTCTCAGTGCGTGCGGCCGGCCCGATCGACGATGCCATCCAGGTGACGCGGACGGTGTGGGAGGCCATCGGCATCTCCGTGCCCTTCGACTACCGGGTGGCCGGCGACCAGTTCAGCGGCGTGGGCAACATCGACCAGAAGCTGGGCACGCTCGTTTCGTACGCAGCCCTGCTTGCTCTGATCGTGGCAGCGATGGGCCTATTCGGGATTGCGTCGCTCATGGTGGCGCAGCGGACGAAGGAGATCGGTGTGCGCAAGGCGCTGGGGGCTTCAGTGACGCGCATCGTGTGGCTGTTCTCGGCGCAGCTTACGCGGCTCGTCCTCGTTGCGACCGTCGTGGCGCTGCCGCTGGCCTACTGGGGCGTGCAGCAGTGGCTGCAGGACTTTGCCTACCGCGTAGACTTGCCCGGCTGGACGTTTGCGCTGGCGGGCGGGGCCGTGCTGGCCGTGGCCCTGCTCACTGTGTCGGGCCAGGTCGTCCGTGCAGCGCGTCTCACCCCCGCAACGACGCTGCGCGATGAATGACGGAAGCCCATTCCACCCTCCACACGCATTCGCCTTACAATGATGAGCTGCACCATGAAATTCCTGCTGTACATCAGTCTCCTGACGGCCCTACCTGTCGTCATGGCCACTCCTGCAGCGGCCCAAGAGACCCTGGTGCCGGATCGTGAGGAGGCATGCGATCCGGCAACGGCTTCGTCGCTTCCCCTCAACGACTCGTCGTCGGAGGCGGCGGCCTGCGCGCGCCGGACATACTGGCTCCCTGCCGCAGATACGGTCTCACTGCACCAAGACCACTACGATCGTGTGGAGGTGGTTTCGTGGGAAGAGCCGAGCCTTGAAGTAGAAACGATCGTTGTGACGCGCCGGTCGACACGGGACAGTGCCCGGGCCGATCTTCCACGCGTCAAACTGCAACAGGTGAACGGGGTGTTCCAGTCGATAGGGCCCGATGGCGATGCGCCCGGATGGTGGTCGGTGAAGTACCGGCTCCGCGTGCCGGCCCAGACGGCGCTCGCCATTACCACGGACAGTGGACGCATCGACGTACAGGGCGTGGTGGGCGCGCACGAGATCCGCTCCGATGATGGGCGCATCGACGTCACGCTTCCGGCGGACGCCGGCGTCCGCCTGCTGGCCGAGACCGACTACGGCACGATCGACGTCGGCTTCCCCGTCACCACGCAGGGTGCCATCAGCGAGC
>JAAAPH010000446.1 GCA_009908415.1 Bacteroidota bacterium | reverse complement strand
CCTCTCGGAAACGGGCCCGCGGAGCGGTGGCAACGGGCTCGGCCTGTTGATGCGGTTCAAGGGGCATGCGGTGGGCACCTATCGGGAGTGGCCCGCCGATCAGCCCAAGTGGGGGTACCAGCCGTTTGGTGCAATCGGTTGGCTCCGCTGGAACGATGGGGCCGAGCGCCCTCCGTACCGCCAGTTTTACCACGGCGACTACGACACAACGGAGAACTTTGGGACCTTCCCGATCCAAGAGGGGCAGACGTACTGGATGACGATGCGCGCAGAGACGCTGCCCGACACGGACGAGGGGCATGGGGTCACCCGCTACGCCTGGAAGGCGTGGCCGGATGGACAAGACGAACCCGCTGCCTGGGCGTTCGAGGTCACCCAGACGAGCGAGCATGCGCTCCGCCGGGGCGGCGTGGTGCTGCTGGCGCACCATGTGGATGCGACGTTTGGCGATGTGCGCATCCGGCCCCTGAACGGCTCTCCGTAGTTTTGTCGTGCCGTTGGGGGTAGGCCCCCACCCCAGCCCGCACCCGGTGTCGGCGGGGACGGTGCGGTGCGCGTCGTTCCACGAATGCGGTACAGCGGTCCGGTCCAGAAAGGAGCGGAACTGGGATGGATGCTGTACCACGAACCGGCCACTTGGAGAACAATCTCGGTACATGCTGCTTGCTCGTTGGTCCATCATCGTACTCGCCGGGGTGTTAAGCGGAGGAGGGGTCGCCGGATGCGCCGACTCCCCACACACGCGGCACGCGTCGTCGAACGGCGACGCATTCTCCGCTGCGGACGCACGTCCCCTCTTCACGGACGTCACTGCAGAAGCCGGCTTACGCGCATTTCGGCACGAAACGGGCGCGTCGGGCCAAAAGTGGTTTCCCGAGACGATGGGGGCTGGAGGCGGCTTCGTAGATTACAATGGAGATGGACGGCCGGATATCCTGCTCGTGGGTGGCGGCACGTGGCAAGAACGTGAGGGGAAAACCGTACCGGCCCTCCGCCTCTATCGAAACAACGGCGCAGGCATATTCACCGAAGTCACCCGGGAGGCCGGACTGGATGCCGTCCGCGCGTATGGAATGGGAGTGACTGTGGCGGACTACGACAATGATGGCGATCCTGATATCTTCTTGACGACCCTGCACGCCAACCGGCTTTTCCGAAACGAAAACGGCGTTTTTCAGGACGTGACGGCTGCGTCGGGCCTAGGCGAAGCCGACGAGTGGAGTACCGCCGCCCTGTTCTTCGACGCCGACCGCGATGGGCACCTCGACCTGTTCGTGGGCAATTACGTCGAATGGTCCCCGGACGACGATGTCTTTTGTACCCTGAACGGCACCGACAAGTCATACTGCACGCCCGAGGTGTTTGAGGGAACGCCGCCCCGGTTCTACCGCAACACCGGTGATGGGACCTTCACGGAGCGGACAGAAGCCGCGGGGTTTCGCCCTGCCCCGGGCAAGGCGCTCGGGACCGCCCTGCTGGACTACAACCGCGACGGCTGGCCCGACCTTGCCGTGGCGAACGACCAAGAACGCGATCTGCTGTATGAGAACCAGGGGGATGGAACGTTTGCCGAGCGAGGCGTCCTCAGCGGGATCGCGTTCAGCGAAGAGGGGCGGCCACGCGCAGGGATGGGCATCGACGCCGGCGTGGTGGATGACACCGGGCAGGAGACGCTCTTCATTGGTAACTTTTCCAATGAAATGATTGGTGCCTACCGGCATCAGAACAACGGGCTTTTTGTGGACCGGGCGGCTGTATCGAGAGTGGGGTTCCCGAGCCTTCTTACCCTCACCTTCGGCCTGTTTCTCTTTGATGTGGACCTGGATGCGGACCTGGACCTCTTGGCTGCGAACGGTCACGTGCAAGAGGACATCGAGCCGATGCGAGACAACATCGGTTACCAGCAGCAGCCCCAACTCTTTATTAACCGGGGCGATGGACGGTTTGATCTGCGCGCACCGGCTGCTGGGACGGGCAACCCATTGGCCATGCCGGTCGTGGCGCGCGGCGCGGCGTATGCCGACTACGACCGAGATGGTGATCAGGACGTGCTCGTGACGGAAAATGGCGGACGGGCATACCTGTGGCGCAACAATGCGCGGGGGCCGTCCCCGCAGGAACGGCCCCATGCGTTGAGCATCCAGTTGGAAGGGCGAGAGAGCAACCGCGATGGGATCGGTGCGGCCGTCGTGGCGGCGGTCGACGGGACGCGCATGCATCGGATGGTAACCACCGGATCGAGCTACCTTTCCCATTCTGATAGCGAGGTCGTGCTGGGGTTGGGGTCTGCCGCGCAGGTCGATACGCTGTGGGTCCACTGGCCGAGTGGTCGAGCCGATCGGTTTACCGACGTCGCTGCCGGTCGGACGATCCGGATCGAGGAAGGGCAGGCCGCGTTGCACCCCCTATCCGTATTCGCTACTTCCGGCTCCGGGGAGGCACCCTGATGGCGCAGCGATACACGATCCTCGTGGCCGTACTGGGGGCCTGGCTGGTGATGGCGGGCTGCGCGTCCAAGTCGCAGCGCGTCGACGCTGAAACGGCCCGCTTCCTCGTTGGGTCGCAGCAGGCGCTGCACAAAGGGGAACTGCGGAGAGCGCAGGCGCTTGCCGATCGGGCCGTCAACCACCAGCCCCGCGTCGCCGATGTGCACTTTCAGCGCGGGCGCGTCTTGTCGGTGATGAAGCAGTTTGACGCCGCGGAGGACGCCTACCGGCAGGCCGTATCCCTCGATCCCACGTACCACGAAGCCTGGATCAACCTCGGGCACAATGCGTCTCGCCAGCTGAAGTATTATGCCGCGCTCCGGTATTACGAGAAGGCGGTGGCGGCCGAGCCGGCCAAGGTGGGCGTGTCCATCGGGCGGGCATACGCCTCCCTCGGCAAAGCAGACAGCGCAGCGGTCGCTTACCACCGCGCGCTGGACGCAGACTCCACCAACGCCGCCGCGCACCTCTGGCTGAGTGTGCTCTACAAGAATCGCGGTGATCTGTCGCAGGCCCTGGAGCACGCGCGGCGAGCGCTCGCCCTGGATCCAGGCAACATGGACTACCGCTATGTCATCGGCGGTCAGTTGTTGACCGCTGGTGATCTGGAGGCGGCGCAATCGCACCTTCAGGCGGTGGTGCAGCGCCAACCTTGGCACTATGGAGCCCACTATCGGTTGGGCCGCGTCATGGCGCGCATCGGAAACCCGGACCGGGCCGAACGCCTGATGGCGCGCGCGGACAGCATCCAGCGGCTCCAGGGAGACGTGGTGCGCCTGGAGGAGGTGATTCGGATGGAGCCGGAGGACCCCCGCCCCTGGATCCGGATGGGAAATGCCTTGCAGGCGCTCGGTCGGCACCAGAAGGCGATGCAGGCCTTTCGTGTGGCGGAGACCCTTGCATCCCCCACGCCCTGACGCACCCTCTCGCCGTGGATGACTCCCCCGAATGAATCTCGCCCCCCTATCTAAAGACGGACGTGCCCGCTCGATGGGTCTACTGGCCGTCGCGGTTGGGCTCCTCGTGGCCGGATGCCAACCCGCCGATCGAGAGGGCCGTGGGGCGGCTGAACATGCAGGGCGGTCCGGGGCGGCATTGGCCGCAGCATACTGCCAGTCCTGCCATCTGCTCCCCGAGCCGGATCTTCTCAGCGTGGGCGACTGGGAGCAGCACGTGCTGCCCCAAATGGCGTTGTTCATGGGGCTTTACGACGACGGCGCTCCCCCAGACTCGCTCTTCGAAGACGGCAGGGGCGGCACGCTAGTCCGGGAAGCCGGCATCTACCCGCAGGAGCCGGTGCTCTCTCGCAAGCAGTGGAAGGCCATCGTCGCGTATTTCCAGAAGCAGGCACCCGCCGTGCTTCCGAGGGCCGAGCGGCCCGCCGCTGAGGTAGGTCTGAAGCATTTCAGCGTGCACGCGCACGAGGCGCGCGTCCCTCCCGCCATGACGAGTCTGGTGGAGATTGATCCGTCCCGCTCGTTGATGTACGTGGGGGACGTAAAGGCGAACTACAGCACGCTCGCCGTGCTCGGCCCCGAGGGCAAGGTCGTCCAGCAGCTTGCGCCGTTGAATGGACCGTCTCACCTCGAACGGGTGGTGGACACGCTGCTCGTGCTCGAAGCAGGACGGCTTCTGCCGACGGATGCTCCTAGCGGGCGCCTGGTGAAGCTGTACCGACTCCCGGGGCAGACGCAGTACGGCGCGCTCACGCCGGTCCTCGACAGCCTCCATCGGCCGGTCCATTTCACACGGGGCGACCTGAACAGCGACGGACGGTCCGACTTCGTCGTATCCGAGTTTGGGCGGCACCTGGGACGTCTCTCTTGGTTTGAGGCCACAGGGGGAGGCCGCTACCGGCGCCACGTGCTTAAAGATCAGCCGGGGGCAACCCGCAGTGAAATCCGCGACCTGAACGGCGACGGTCGTCCGGACATTGTGGCGCTTATGGCGCAGGGCGACGAGGGCATCTTCCTCTTCGAGAACGAGGGGAGCGGCCATTTCACAGAACAGCCGCTGCTTCGGTTTCCGCCGGCGTACGGGTCGACCTCCTTCGAACTGGTGGACCTGAATGGGGACGGTCACCTCGACATCCTTTACACGGCGGGCGACAACGGCGACTACACGCCTCCTCCGCGGAAACCGTACCACGGCGTGCGGGGCTTCCTGAACGACGGGGCAAGCCGCTTTGAAGAGGCGTTCTTTTTTCCCTTGCGCGGCGCATACGGAGCCACCCCCGCCGACTTCGATCTTGACGGCGACCTCGACATTGCGGCTGTTGCCTTCTATCCAGGGTACGCGGATGATTCGGACGAGGGCTTTGTCTATTTAGAAAACACCGGCGCATTCCAGTTTTCCCCATCTACCTTTTCTGCCCAAGGCGACGGGCGGTGGATGGTCATCGACAGCGGCGACCTCGATGCGGACGGCGACGCCGATCTCGTGCTCGGATCCTTCGTCGGGCTCCTGGAGCCTCACATTCCGAATGCGCTCCAGCGTCGCTGGCTCAGGCACAGCCCGTCCTTTGTCGTCTTGGAGAATACCACACGGTAGCTGGACGCTGCGGCGTCAGGACTGCGCCATGTCGAGCGCCACATCGACGATCATGTCCTCCTGGCCCCCGACCATTTTGCGTCGGCCCAGCTCCTCCAAGATCGCCCGGGTGTCGATGCCGTAGCGCTCCGAGGCGCGTTCGGCGTGCAGCAGGAAGCTGGAGTAGACGCCGGCGTAGCCCAGCGACAGCGTCTCGCGGTCGACCCGTACTGGGCGAGCCTGCAGGGGGCGGATGAGGTCGTCGGCGGCATCCATCAGCGCGTACAGGTCGCAGCCGTGATCGATATCCATCTTGCTCAGCACGGCGACGAGCACCTCCAGGGCGCAGTTGCCGGCGCCGGCGCCCATGCCGGCCAACGAGGCATCCAGCCGGTTGGCGCCTTCTTGCATGGCCACAATGGTGTTGGCGACGCCGAGCGACAGGTTGTTGTGGCAGTGGATGCCGATCTCGGTCGCATCGTCCAACACCTCCCGAAACGCCGCGATGCGAGCCGCGACCCCGTCCATCAAAAGCGCCCCGGCCGAGTCCGTCACATACACGCAGTCGGCGCCGTAGGACTCCATCAGTTTGGCCTGCTCGGCCAGCGCGTCGGGCCCGATCATGTGGGCCATCATCAGGAAGCCGCCGACGTCCATCCCCATCTTCTTCGCCGCCTCGATGTGCTGGGCCGCGATGTCGGCCTCGGTGCAATGGGTGGCGATGCGCACCGAGGCGACCCCCAGGTCGTGCGCCCGCTTCAGGTCGTCGATCGTGCCGATGCCGGGGAGGAGGAGCGTCGTGAGCCGGGCGTGCTGCATGCGCTCGGCGAGGCCCTCCAGCCACGTCCAGTCCGTGTGCGTGCCGAATCCGTAGTTGAAACTGGAGCCGGCCAGCCCGTCGCCATGCGCCACTTCGATGGCGTCCACCCGGGCCGCGTCGAGCGCGAGCGCGATCTCATCGACCTGCTCCTTCGCGTATTGATGGCCCAGCGCGTGCATGCCGTCACGCAGGGTGACGTCCTGAACGTACAGTGGATGTCGAGGCATAGGGTCAAGCGGAGGCCGAGGGGATGATCTGTGCGAGCTTTTCGCCGGTCGCCACGGCAGCCGACGTCATGATGTCGAGATTGCCAGCGTACGACGGAAGGTGGTGGCCCGCGCCGCGGACCCGCAAGAACACCGTGGTGACCAGGCCGTGCCGGGGGCCCAATCCTTCGATCAGTACCGGGCGCTCGGGCGGGATGTCATCGAACTGCACCTCTTGATGCAGCGTGTACCCCGGGACGTA
>JAAAPH010000334.1 GCA_009908415.1 Bacteroidota bacterium | reverse complement strand
CCAAATGTCGTTACGCCTACCGAAGAGCCCCCGGCTAGTTTCACATCGTCGCCTACCACGGCATGCACGACGGCTTACGCCTTCGTCTGCATGCTACTTATTGCAATCTTGTTGATTTTCAAACAGATCGATCCGTCTCAGCGGGTGCGCTCCAACTGGACGGTCCGCTGGAGTTCGATGTAGGCACCGCCCTTCAGACGGAATGCGTCGCGATCCGACCGGTGCCGGACGCCCGGATGCACCTGGACCGGCGCACTGCGGGCGGGCGACACGCCATAGTAATAGCCCTCGCCATACGGGCCCGCATCAGATCGAGTGGGCTCTTGATACGGATACGCACTGATGGCGCCGACGCCCACATCGCACCGCCAATCGACCCGGTCGGGCAGTAGCGAGATGGGCACCAAGCCGTTAAACGCATGCGGGCGGAAGAGGCGGCTTCGACGCACGGGCACAACCTCTCCGGTGTACAGATCCACGGCGCCAGCCCGCACCCAGTCGCCGCGATGATACGCGCCCAACAGCGGCCGGTCGTACGCCCGAGTGGCGATGAGCTCGAACCCGACCCGCGGGTCGCCGATCAGGAAGAGGTCTCGGTCGAAGGTTGCCCCGCCGTCCCGGTAGAGCGTCGCCTCGACACGGCGCAGGGCGCGTGGAATCCGGTCGACGGTGCCCAGATACCGGCCATCGGCGTACAATTCGATGGCGTCGATGGTGATGACGACCTCGGCCCGATAGGCATCGGCCCGGCGCACGCGATGGTGGTAGCGCGTCCGCACGTCGATGCGTGTCGTGCGACGATGCCGCCCCCACGCGGCCTCCACGTACACCACCTGCTTGTACCGGTACCGCGGCCTCCACGCCCGGCGGTGACGATGCGGCCAGGGCCATGCGATGTCGATGTCCATGGAGAGGCCGCCCCACCGGGAATAGGGCGCAGCGCGGCGGACTGTGGGGCGAATGACGCGTCCACGCTTGCGAACACGCTGGTTTCGGGCCTTCGAACGCACGCTTGGCGCCCGGACCGGCGTCCGGCGGACGCGCTGGGTGCGATGGCGGGGCAGGGCCGTCTTGTGCTGCGCCGCTGGCGTCCGGCGGGTCCGCGGGGACGGCGCCTGGGACCGGCGCGACGCGGGACGCCGTGAAGCAGGTCGCGCTTTTCGTGCACGCTGACGCTGAGACGCGCGCGGAGGGGATTGTGGCTGCACAGCACGCCGGCGATCGGCTCGGCGCCGCGTGGCCGCTCGCGGCGTGCGTTGCACCGCGCCGCGCCGGTCCGCTACCCGATCTGTCTGTTCGGCTCGTGCCGGCTTGGTGTCGGAGCGCGCTCGTGAACGATCCTGCGCCATGAGGGGCGATGCGATCAGCATGGCCCCAACGACCCAGAGCCCGCCCTTCCCGATTCGTTGAATAACCTCTTTTCTATGCATAATCGACTTCCTATCGCGTGCAAGATGCCGAACGACCCGCCTATCTGGATACCGCCGCCTCCTTGTCGGCCTTTGGGAATTGTGATCCTCTCGGAAACCATGCCAGCCCCTCCAAGTCCCTTTAAAGGCGACATGGAGTGGTTTCCACGCCGCACGGCCCTCATTGCTTGTCCATCGCGGTGGACGCTGCCGCCCGCCTCTTCCACTTCGTCTCTCCTGTCATCGTCAGACGTGAAACGGATTGACAAAATGGGTGTGTAAAGGGCTGACACCGACGGCTTCGACGCACATCCGGCCGGTCCGAAGTTCGCTTCAGGCGGCCCACCTCGCGTCCTCTTCTACTTACCCGCTCTCCTACGTACATGCGCTTTCTTTCTACGCTTTTTGCCAGCGCCCTGGGTACGCTCCTGGCCTTTGGCGTCGTGCTGCTGTTCCTCCTCTTCTTTTTCTTCGCTTTCGCCCTTTCGGCCGATCCAGAGCCGCCTGTGGCCCCCGGCTCGGTGCTCACCATGAACCTGAGCGGCCCCATTGCCGAGCGTGTCGCGGACGACCCCTTCGCACAGGCCTTTGGCGGCCAGACGGCGAACGACCTACGCGACATCAAGCAGGCCCTACGCAAGGCGGCCGTCGACACCCGCATTGACGCCGTGCTCTTGCGTGCGCATGGCACAAGTGCCCCCTGGGGTATGCTGCAGGAAATCCGGCGCGAGCTGCTGGCGTTCAAGGAGAGCGGCAAACCCCTCATCGCCACCAGCGACGAATACTACTCCAGCGAGCGCGACTACTTCCTGAACAGTGCGGCCGACAGCGTATTCGCGGCCCCCGAAGGCTTTTTCGAGTTCAACGGCTTCGCGACCGAGGTCGCTTTTTTCGTCAACACGCTGGAGAAGCTGGATGTCGATGCCCAGGTCGTCCGTGCCGGGAACTACAAGAGCGCCGTCGAGCCCTTCCTGCGCGACGACCTCTCGCCAGAAAACGAGGAGCAGCTAAGCGCGCTGCTGGATACCACCAACAACACGTTCATGCGCGCCGTGGCGGACAGCCGCGGACAGTCCGAAGCTGACCTCCAGCGCCTCGCCGACGAGGCCGCGACGCTGACGGCCCGCGACGCGCAGGAGGCCGGCCTGCTGGATGGCCTGCTCTTCGAAGACGAGGTGATGGATGTGATCCGCGATCGACTCAGCCTGTCGCCCGACGCGTCCGTCCCGACCATCTCACTGCGGGATTACGCCCGCGTCTCGGCCTCCAGTGCAGGCCTCTCATCCGGCAGCGAGGGCGAAGTGGCGGTGGTGTACGCGCAAGGCCAGATTGTGACCGGCGACACCGACGACACCTTCAGCTCCTCGAGCATGCTGGGCTCGGAAAACTTCGTCGAGGCTATGGCGACAGCCCGCGAGAGCGAACAGACCGACGCCGTCGTCGTGCGCATCAACTCGCCGGGCGGCTCGGCCTCGGCCTCCGACGCCATGTGGCGCGCCATCGAGCAGACGACGCGCGAAAAGCCCGTCATCGTCTCGATGGGCGGCGTCGCGGCCTCCGGCGGGTACTGGATGGCCACGGCCGCCGACTCCATCGTGGCCGACCCGCTGACCATCACCGGCTCCATCGGCGTGTTGGGTGTCTTCTTCGACGCGAGCGGCTTCTTCGAGAACAAGCTCGGCGTCACGTTCGACGGCGTGCAGACGAGCCCCTATGCGGACATGTTTACCGGCCTTACGGACTTCTCGGACGAGGAGCGCGCGCTGCTGGAGCGCTTCATCGACCAAACCTACCAGGCCTTTCTGGAGAAGGTGGCCGCTGGTCGTGGGATGAGCGTCGAGGCCGTGCAAGACATCGCGCAGGGCCGCGTCTGGACGGGCTCGGCTGCGCAAGAGGTCGGCCTCGTCGACGCGCTGGGTGGGTTGGAAACCGCGATCGAGAAGGCCGCCGCGAGCGCTGGGTTGGCGGAGGGCACCTACCGCATCCGCACGTTGCCGCGCCCGAAGACGTTCCTGGAACGGTTCAACGAGGCGCTGACGACGCAGGCGGCAACGGCCTGGCAGCACCTAACCCTATCGCCGTTCGAGCGCAATGTGATCGAGCAGCAGCGCGTCCTGCGCGACTTCGTCCGCGACCACGGGACGGCGCAGGCCCGTCTGCCGTTCGCGATCGACATCAAGTAGCCGCCTAGGATCGGAAGCGGGGCCCCATCGGCCGCGGTGCCCGTCACGCCGCGGGCGCGGGCAGGTCCTCGCGGGCCACGAGCACATTGCCGTCCATCGCGGCGGGGGCGGACTCGCCGAGGAGCGCGAGGATCGTGGGGGCGATGTCGCCCAGCTTGCCGTCCCGGATCGGCCCGTCGAAGCCGTCTTTGATGATGAGGTGCGGCACGAGCGCCGTCGTGTGCGCCGTGTGCGGCGAGCCGTCCGGGTTGCGCATCTTGTCGGCGTTGCCGTGGTCGGCAATGATGCTGATGGAGTAGCCGGCCTCGCGCGCGGCCTCCACCACGGTCTTCGTCCCGGCGTCGACGGCCTCGATGGCTCTCACGGCGGCATCGAAGTCGCCCGTGTGGCCCACCATGTCCGGGTTGGCGAAATTGAGCACGACGAGGTTGTAAGGCGTCTCGCGCATGGCCTGAGCGGCGCGCGCGGCCACTTCCGGCGCACTCATCTCGGGTTGCAGGTCGTACGTCGCGACCTTGGGCGACGGGACGAGGATGCGCGCTTCCCCCTCGAAGGGGTCCTCACGGCCGCCGCTGAAGAAGTAGGTGACGTGCGCGTATTTTTCCGTCTCGGCGACGCGCAGTTGCCGGCCGCCGCGCTGGCTGATGACCTCGCCCAGCGTGTCCTTCAGGTCGACTTTGGTGAACGCGACGGGCAGGTCGAACTCTTTCTCGTACGTCGTCATGGTGACGTAGCAGAAGTCGTTGGGCACATCGCGCGCGAAGCCGTCGAAGTCGTCTTGTGTGAAGGCGCGCGTGAGCTGGCGGGCCCGATCCGCGCGGAAGTTGAAGAAGATGACGGCATCACCCGTGCCGACGCGGCTGTCATACGCGGCGTCCTCGACGTCGATGCGGCGCGGCGCCACGAACTCGTCGGTGACATCATCGTCGTAGCTCGCCTCCAGTGCGGCCACGGGGTCGTCGAAGGCCGCGCCCGTGCCTTCGCTGAGCAACCGGTACGCCTTTTCGGTGCGCTCCCAGCGCTCGTCGCGGTCCATCGCGTAGTAGCGCCCCACGATGGACGCGATGCGCCCAGCACCAATCTCATCCGCCTTTTCCTGGAATTGCCGGACGTACTCCACGCCGCCGTGCGGGTCCGTGTCGCGGCCATCGGTGAAGGCGTGCACGCAGACCTGATCGGGCGCCAGCCCTTCGCGCTTTGCGAGCTCCAGCAGGCCGTACACATGCTCCAAGTGGCTGTGCACGCCCCCGTCCGAGAAGCAGCCCATCAGGTGCAGCGTGGTGTCGTTCTTCTTCGCGTGGCGAACGGCTTGCAGCAGCACTTCATTCTCAAAGAATGAACCGTCACGGATGGCTTTGCTGATCCGGGTGATGTCCTGGTAGACGACCCGCCCGGCGCCGAGGTTCATGTGCCCGACCTCGGAGTTGCCCATCTGCCCCTCGGGCAGACCAACCGCTTCGCCCGAGGCCTTCAAAGTGGCGTGCGGATAGGTCGCAAACAGCTCGTCGAGGAAGGGCTGGTCGGCCTGCTCGATGGCGCTCACGGACGGATCCTCCGCGATGCCGTACCCGTCGAGGATGAGAAGAAGGTGGCGCTGGGACGTTTCCATGGGTTGGGCGTTGTGGGTTGGGTGTTGTGAGCCAAGGGTTGGGCGTGGTGGCGGTTGGGACGTCGAATGCAGGAATGGGGAAGAGGTAAGGGTCGAGCAAGTACAGCATTGAACCGGAGAGTCGACGACTCGAAAACAGATCTTTGTCTCTTCGATGCCTCGTCGCTCCGGTTCTTCATTTCCTCGACGCCTCTCACCTTTTCCCTGCTGTCGCGGTCGTTTCGCCATTCACGCGGTAGTCGGGAATCTTTTTGGTGGACCGGCCGGTGCGGGCGTCGAACACGTTCATCGAACCGGACCATGGGCAGGCGACCTGCTCGATGCCGTGCCGGTCCACGTGCGTAGCCGGCTCGTCGAAGTAATGGTCGTCCGTCTTGCAGTAGTAACGGCCCTGTCTGGGGTCCAGTCCATCGAGCGGCGCGGGCAGGCGCTGGAGCCGCTCGTAGTGCTTGCAGAGATCGGCAAGCGGGCACTCGTCACACGACGGAGTGCGGGCCGTGCACGTGTAGCGGCCGTGCAAGATGAGCAGGTGGTGCGCGTCGCCCCAGTCGGCGCGTGGGATGATGCGCTTCAGCTGCTGCTCCACCTTGTACGGCGTGTCCGCGTCCTCCTTCACCAACCCAATCCGGTTGGCCACGCGGAAGACGTGCGTGTCCACCGGCAGCGCGTCGGCATCATGCGCCACGTTGATGACGACCTGTGCCGTCTTCCGCCCGACGCCGGACAGGGTCTGGAGCTTCGACTGCGTCGTCGGAATGGTACCGCCGTATTCATCGACGACGCGCCGGGCCATCTTCGCCAAGTAGCCGGCTTTGTTGTTTGGAAAGGTTACCGACTTGATGTACGGGTAGATGTCGTCGGGCGTGGCTTCGGCCAGGTCCTCAACGGTCGGAAACGCCTCGAAGAGATCCGGTGTCACTATGTTGACGCGCTCGTCCGTACACTGCGCCGAAAGGATGACGGCGATTAGCAGCTGGTACGGGTTCTCGTAGCGAAGCTCGGTGTCGGGTTGCGGGATGACCTCGCGAAGCCGATCGAGTACCTGTTGCGCGCGTGCCGCTCGTCCCACAAAAACCTCGTACGTGCTGTCCATGTTGTTGCGTGATGGGGCTGGGGCATCC
>JAAAPH010000058.1 GCA_009908415.1 Bacteroidota bacterium | reverse complement strand
GCATGCACGGGGCCCTCGCTCCGGTTCGACCCATCTATCATCGTACGGGGGACAGACCGCCCCCGCAGCGGCCTGGCTAGTTCGCTCGGTCGGCGGCTTGTTGGAGTGCCGCATGCGCATTGATGATGGCGCCCGTGCGGGAGAGCGCGGCAAAGGGCACCGTCCGCGAGCCGCCGGGGATGGTGACCTGTGTGTCCCCATGGGGGGCGGCGGTGTCCAGGATCAGCTGGCGCACCTGCGCGGCCGACAATTCGGGGTGGTACGCCATGATGAGGGCAGCGAGGCCCGTCACCATCGGTGCGGCGAAGCTCGTCCCGCTGCTCCGGTCGTAGCGGTTGCCGGGGACGGTCGAGTAGATAGACGCGCCGGGCGCAAACACGTCCACCTTCTCGTCGCCGTAGTTGCTGAAGGGCGCGGCGAGCGCCTGGCCCCCATCCGGTGACGAAGCTCCGACGCCGAGCCACAGGTCCGCGTGCCCGCCATTTTCGTAGTAGCGCGTCGGGTAGCTTGCCGTCGAGTCGACGTTCGCGCCGTCGTTGCCGGCGGCGTGCACCATGAGAACCCCCATTGAGTCGGCGTGCTGCACGGCCGCGTCCACCACGTCTTTGTACGGCGAGTACCCTTTGCCGAAGCTCATATTGATGACGTCGGCGCCGTTGTCCACGGCGTAGCGGATCGCGTTGGCGACGTCCTTGTCGCGCTCATCGCCGTTCGGCACGGCGCGGATGGACATGATGCGCACGCCGGTGGCAACCCCGTCGATGCCGATGCCGTTGTCGCGCGCGGCTCCGACGATGCCCGCCACGTGCGTGCCGTGCTCCGCGTCCGGCCCCGTCACGTCGTTGTTGCCGTAGACGCGCTCGGTCTTGTCACTGTAATCGTCCCCGACGATGGAGCGCGGGTCGAAGTCCGGGTTGTAATTGTACTCGACCCGCTGCTGCAGGTAATCGTGGTACTCATTGATGTCAGAGGGCGTGAGGTCTTGCTGGTAGAAGTACATCAGAATATCGCGTGCCCGCTGCACATCCGGATTGGACGACGACACGCCCTCGACGTCCTGCCGGGTGAGCGCGTCAGCCTGGAGGTGATCCCTGAGCATCTGGGCCGCCACCTGGACGACCTGGTGCGCCTGCTGCACATTTTGGTACTGCTGCTGCGCCTCCTCGCGCTTTTCAGTAAATTCGGCCGCGATGCGCTGATACCGCGTGTACGCATCGCGCGCTGCCGAAGGGACCTCGGACGAGTCCACGTCGGCGAAGCGGTCGTGGAGGGTGTTGTAGAGACGCGTCAGTTCGAAGGTGTCATACTCCACGCTCTGCCCGTCTGGGCCGCCGATAAAGTTCCACCCGTGCATGTCGTCGACGTAGCCGTTTTGATCGTCGTCGACGCCGTTGCCGGGCACCTCGTCGTCGTTCGTCCAGATGACGGGCTGCAGGTCCTCGTGGTCAATGTCGACGCCCGAGTCGATGATGGCGACCGTGACCGTCTGCTTCGGGGTGCGGTTGGCCAGCACCGTGCGGTAGGCTTCGTTCGTGCCCAGTCCGGGCGAGGCGCCTGTCGCATCGTAATGGAACCAGTCCGTCGCGGCCTCGGACGCGGTCGCTGCGACCGCCGCGGAATCGGCCGCCACCGGGTCGCTGGACGCATTGGATTGGGTGGTATCTGTCGCCGCCACGGGGTCGTCGGTCGACGGGCTCGTCGGGGGAGCGGCCTGCTGCGAGGACGCGCAACCGGTGAGGGTAACGACGAGGAGTAGGACGAGCAGGGAGCGGGCGGTAGCCATTCGGACTGCACCGGGTCAATCAGAAAGAGAGGACAGCGGGTTGCACTACCGGAGACCCCCTTTCGAAGTTGCATGCCCGCGGTGGAGATCCCTGCCTCCATCGCTCGCTCCCCCCTGCTGCCCGGGGCATCGCCGGTTGGCCCGCGCGCCTATTACCTTTCGTTTACAAACTTGCGTCCTTCCCCAGCCGTTTGGGCCCCGATCAACGCAGCGTCCCATCCCCGACTGGGCATCAATCTTCTCAGCCTATGGCCCAATCCGGCGACCGCGCCCCCGCGGCCAGCTTGAGCTTGCTCGACGCGACGATGGTTGGCATGGGGGCTATGATCGGTGCCGGCATCTTCGTGCTGACCGGGCTCGCCGCCGACATTTCGGGCCCGGGAGCTCTTTTGGTGTTCGTCCTCAACGGAGTGGTCACCACCTTCACGGGCCTCTCCTACGCTGAACTCGCCAGCGCCATCCCGAAAAGCGGGGGCGGGTACGCCTTCGTGCGGGAAATCTTCTCCGACTGGATCTCCTTCTTGATGGGCTGGATGCTTGGCTTCGCGTACATGATTGCCGGGGCGTTGTACGCGCTCGGCTTCGCGTCGAACTTCGTGGAGTTCGTCCACATCTACCTCCCCGCTTTTCCCGGGGGCGCCACGATGCACGTCATCTACGCCCTGCTCGTCATCGTGGGGCTCATCGCGTTGAACGCCGTGTCGACAGAGGCCAGCGGGGGGGCCGAGACCGTCGTTACCATCATCAAGATTATCATCCTACTGATCTTTGCCGGCTTCGGATTGGCCGTCGTGCAACCCGATGCCTTTCAGCCACTCTTTCCAGAGCAGAAGACAGGCTGGTCCCTCCTGCCCGCCATGGGCCTGACGTTCATCGCCTTCGAGGGGTACGATCTCATTACGACCGTCACAGAAGAGGTAGAAAATCCGCGGGAGAACATTCCGAAGGCCATTTTCATCAGCCTGATTGCCACGGTGGCGGTGTACCTGCTCGTCGTGTTCGTGGCTATCGGCACGCTGGGGGCCGACGAGCTGGCCGCCGCAGGCGAGACGGGCATCGCGGAGGCCGCGACGAGCTTCATGCCACAAATTCCGCTGCTCGGCGGGGGCGGCTCGCTCGTCGTCTTCGGTGCCGTCTTCTCGACGGTGAGCGCGCTCAATGCCGTGGTGCTAGCCTCCAGCCGCGTCCTCTTCGCGATGGGCCGGGAGAACCAACTGCCCGCGCCGCTCGGAAAGATCAGCGCGAAGTACGGCACGCCCTTCTGGGCCATTCTGGCGAGTGCCGTCGTCATGCTCGTATCGGTGGTCTTCCTTCCCATCGAGCAAGTAGGCCGGGTCTCAAGCCTCTTCTTTCTGATCTCCTTCGTGGTGGTCAATCTCAGCGTCATCCGTCTTCGGCAGGAACGGCCCAACATGCAGCGACCCTTTGAGATGCCGCTGTACCCGTATGTCCCCGCACTTGGCATTCTCCTGAACGGTATCTTAGCCTACTACCTGCTGCGCGAAGACGTAGTGACGCTCCTCGTGGGCCTGGGATGGATCGCGCTGGGCAGCGGCGTGTTCTGGGCCCTCAAACGCCGCGACGCGTCGGGGGACGAGGACGCCGCAACGACGGACGCAGCATCCGACGCTTAGTTTCTGACGCTCAATTACAGCCTGCAAATTGACGCTCGCCCGATATGCCTTCACGACCCGACCTGCATGTTATCATCGCCGGCGGCGGTGAGGTGGGCCTGCGCACGGCCCACCTGCTGAACGACCGGGGACACGACCTCACGATCATTGAACGAGACGCCGACCGGTGCAGTCGGTTGGGCGACGAATACGTAGCCACTATTATCCAAGGCAATGCGACCCTTCCGGAGATTTTTGAGCAGGCCGCCCCACAGAGCGCCGACGTCGTGGCGGCTCTCACAAACGACATCCCCGCCAACCTCGCCATCTGTATGATGGCAAAACACCTCCATGACAACCTCCACACCGTGATGCGCACGGACACCGAGATCGGCGATGCCCACGCGGACCTGGTGGACGCCGTCGTGTACCCGGAGCGGGCAAGTGCACTCCTCGCCGTGAACGCCATTATCGGCGGGGACGTACGGGCGATCGAAGATGTGATGGGAGAGATTGAAATCATGGAGGTCCGCGTCAGCGAGGCGGCCCCCGCACGTGGAAAGACGCTCGAAGACGTGAGCTTTCCGTCCGGCAGCCTCGTTATCTCCGACCACGAGGGCTCGCGTATTGCTCGCCCCGATACCGTGCTGGAGGCCGGCCGCCGGTACATCGTCGCCGCCGACCCCGAGGTGGTCGACGAGATCATGCGACTGCTTCGCGGGTAAAGGCTATACCGCGTCCCCCCATGTTATCGACCGCGCTGCCCCATGACGGCCTTTTCTTCGTTCATCCGGACGCGCATTCCGCTGCTACTCCTGCTGGCGCTGGCGGCCTGCACCCCATCCGCCGAGGAGGCCGATTCGTTTGCGAGTGAGCACCCGGTGTCGGAGCTGCCCCCCGTCGCGGGCCCCGATACATCGACCGCCCGCACCCCCGTTAACCTATCGCGGGGACAGGTGCTGTACCTCCCGATCTATTCGCACATTTACTTCAGGACGCAGGAGCGGACGATCAACCTAGCGGCCACGGTCAGCATCCGCAACACGGACCCGAACCGCCCCATCGTGCTATCCACCATCGACTACATCGACAACAACGGCACCCGCGTACGCCGGTACTTGAAGCAGCCCCGCCGGCTCGCTCCGATGGCGTCGACCTCGTTGCTCATCGAGGAGAGCGACGCCGCCGGCGGCCTGGGCGCCAATTTTCTCATCACGTGGAGGGCGGAGCAGCCCGTCAACGCCCCCATCGTGGAGTCGATCATGATCAGCACGCGGTCGTCGCTCGGCATCTCGTTCACGAGCCGAGCACAGGTGCTCAGCGAGCGGTAGCGGACGCCTCGTCGTGGCCTGCCGTCCACCGGACCGCGTGCGCGGCAGGCGCCTGAACCCACCGGCAACGCCGGATGGGCCGCGGCCCTCGTGCCCTCTCAGGTATCGTCCCGGCGGCGGACGACCATCACCGGCACCGCGGCCTCCCGCGCGATCTGCTCCGGCACGCTGCCGAAGATGAGGTCGCGCACCGACGGCTCGGTTTCGCCGATGACGACGACGTCGTAGGCCCTCGCGATGTCGATGATCGCCCTCCCTGGGTCGTCGGCCACCTCGACGCGAAAGCGCACGAGGCCCGCATCGATCCCTTCCTCGGCCATCAGGCGGGAGACCTCGTCAAGCACGCCTTCCTGTACGATGGCCCTTTCCTCCTCCTCTTCAAGAATGTGGAGCAGCGTGACATCCGTGGTGCCATCCTGCACCAGGTCGGCGACGAAGCGGGCGATCCGGGGGGCGTTGTGGAGCCCGCGCATCGGGACGAGGATGCGCTCCAGCTGCGCAACCGCGTTGGGGATCAGCACGGCGTCACAGTCCTGCTCGGCGCTGATGCGCTCGATGGTATCGAGCTCGTTGGCTGTGAAGACGACGTGCGTTTGCACCTCGGCGCCGGCCGCGCGGAACGTGTCCGCCACCCGGTTGAGGGCCGCCTGCGCCTCGCCGCCGAACTGGTCGCGCGCCTGCTCGGGACTCGTCTGCTCGGGCACGGCGTACCAGCCGACGAGCACTACGTTCAGCGATCCCATGATGGCCCGCAGCGGCGCCGCAATCGGCGCAGGGGTAGGCAGTTCGACGTCCACCAAAATCTTCGCCTTCGCGTCGAGCACCGTGGTCATGCCGTCACCTCACTGAGCGATATATCTCGTGCGTAGATCCCGTACCATCCCGCGGCCGCGGCCAAGATGGCGCCCCCCAACCCGATGGACAGCGGCTCCATGAACGCCACGAGGCCAAAGCTCGCCACCGCGCCCAGGATGGGCAGCACCGGATACAGGGGGCACGTAAAATCCGGATCGTACCAGTCCGGCCCCGCGCGGCGCAGGACGAGCAACGCGATACACATCAGCCCATACATGAACAGGTGCAGCAGCGAGGCCACCTCGGCCAACACCTCGACGCGGCCAAACAGGATGAGGCCGACGATCGGTCCGCCCGCGAGGATGAGCGCCACGTGAGGCGTTCGGAATCGGCGGTTGATGCGACTTACGCCATCGGGCATGAGGGCATCCCGGCTGAGCGCGTAGACCGACCGCGACGAGCTGAGGATGGAGGCGTTGGCGCTGGAGAGCGTGGCGAGCAGGCCGCCGAGGAGGATGAGGACGGCGCCTACCGCACCAGCGACGGCCCGCGCCACGGCGACGATGGCTGTTTCCCCGAGCTCCGCCAGGCGCGCGCTGCCCAACATACTGGTACTGATGAAGATCGTCAGCACGTACAGCGCCCCGACGAGCACCACACTGCCGACCATGGACAGCGGCAGGTTACGGGCCGGGTTCTTGATTTCGCCGGCCACGGTGGCGATTTGGGCGAACCCGAGATACGAGGTAAAGACGAGCGCCGCGGTCGTAAGCACAGGCAGGTAGCCGTACGGCGCAAACTCCTCCGGCACGCGCACGCGCCCGAATACGCC
>JAAAPH010000034.1 GCA_009908415.1 Bacteroidota bacterium | reverse complement strand
GGTTTAGTTTAGCGGGCCACCGCCTAATGTGTAGATCGTGTGTTTCTAGGCCGATCGCATCGTCCCGCGCACCCATTTTCCTGATCCCAACGCCGTAGTTCCATGGAAGCTGAATCAACGTCGGTTGCGCCTTCCGGCCTCCAAGCAACGGACGCCTCCACCATCGCAGAGCGATACCACACGGTGCGGAGCTTCACCGAAACCCTGTGCGATCCGCTCGAAACGGAGGACTACGTGGTCCAGACCAAGGAAAACGTCAGTCCGACGAAGTGGCACCTCGCCCACACGAGTTGGTTCTTCGAGACGTTTCTGCTCAAGCCGCATCTGGACGGCTACGAGCCGCTTGACGAGCAGTATGCGTACCTGTTCAATTCGTACTACATCCAGGCGGGTGAGCGGCACTGCCGCGACCGCCGTGGATACATCTCACGCCCCACGGTGGCCGAGGTGTACGCGTTCCGAACGTACGTCGACGAGCACATGGACCGTCTCCTCGCCGATGCCGAGCGTCGCCGCGAGCTGGCGCCGCTCGTCGAGATCGGGGTGCACCACGAGCAGCAGCACCAAGAGCTCATGGTGACCGACATCAAGCACGTCTTCTCCGTGAACCCGTTGCGCCCGGCCTACCGCGACCTGGCGCCGTCTTCGCGCATCGAGCTCCCGGAGCTGGCGTGGACGGCATTCGACGAAGGGATCTACGAGGTGGGCTATGAGGGGGACGGCTTTCATTTCGACAACGAGGGGCCGCGCCACAAGACGTACCTGCAGCCCTTTGCACTTGCCAACCGCCTCGTCACGAACGGCGAGTTCATTGCGTTCATCGAGGACGACGGCTACCGGCGGCCCGAACTGTGGCTCTCGGAGGGGTGGGCGACCGTGCAGGAGCGCGACTGGACCGAGCCGTTCTACTGGGAGAAGCACGACGGGCAGTGGTACCTGTATACGCTGGGCGGCATGCGCGAGGTGAACCCCAGTGAGCCCGCGTGCCACATCACCTATTTCGAGGCCGACGCGTTCGCCCGCTGGGCTGGCGCCCGCCTGCCGGAAGAGAAGGAGTGGGAAGTGGCCGCCCGGGACCGTCCCATGCAGGGCAACTTCGTGGATGAAGGGCGCTACCACCCCGCGCCGCTTCACGAAGGGGCGGATCCGGATCAGCTCTATCAGATGTATGGCGACGTATGGGAGTGGACGCGGAGCGCGTATTCGCCGTATCCGGGCTATGAGCCCCTGCCCGGCGCCATCGGCGAGTACAACGGCAAGTTTATGTGCGGGCAGTTTGTGCTGCGGGGCGGATCCTGTGCGACCTCGCGCTCCCACATCCGGCCCACCTATCGGAACTTCTTCTATCCGGACGAGGCGTGGCAATTCATGGGCTTCCGGCTCGCGCGCGACGTTTGATCCATTGCCGCTACGCCCCCACGTACCGAACCATCCGGCCGGAAGGACCTCCTGCCCCTCACTGAAAGACCCCCACTGTGTCTTCTCCCGATACGCTTCCCCTCCTCGACTTTCATCCAGAAACCGAATCCTTTCGCGACGAGGTGCTTACCGGACTGCGGGACGATCCGAAGCACCTGCCGTCCAAGTTCTTCTACGACGAGCGCGGATCGAAGCTCTTCGACGCGATCTGCGAGCTGGACGAGTACTACCTCACTCGCACCGAGTTGGCCATCATGAAGATGCACCTTGGGGCCATGGTCGACGCGCTCGGGCCGCGGGTTCGGCTCGTCGAATACGGCAGTGGAAGCAGCCTGAAGACGCGCCTCCTGCTCGATCACCTGCCCCGTCTTGCCGGCTACGTCCCGATCGATATTTCGCGCGAGCACCTGCTGCACGCCGCTGAGGAGATTGCGGCGCAGTACCCCGACGTTCCCATACTGCCTGTGTGTGCCGACTATACGAGCGACTACCGGCTGCCCGATCCGGACGGAGACGTGGAACGCACGGTCGTTTACTACCCCGGGTCGACGGTTGGCAACTTCACGCCGGACACGGCGCGCACCTTTCTGACCCACATGGCCAAGCAGGTCGGGCCCCGAGGCGGATTGCTCATCGGGGTGGACCTGCAGAAGGACGAGGCGGTGCTCCGGGCGGCCTACAACGACGCGCAGGGCGTCACCGCGGCCTTTAACAAGAACCTGCTGCGCCGGATCAACCGCCAACTCGAGGCCGACTTCGACCTCGACCGCTTTCGCCATGAGGCCGTGTACAATGCCGCAGAAGGGCGCGTCGAGATGTACCTCGTCAGCGAGTCAGCACAGCGGGTAGCCGTCGAAGGCGTCGGGGTGTCCTTCGAGGCCGGGGAGCGGATCCTCACCGAGTACTCGTACAAATACACGGTCGACGGCTTTGCCGACCTGGCCGACCGCGCCGGATGGTCGGTCGAGACGGTATGGACGGACGACCAGGAGCTCTTCAGCGTGCAGTATGCCGAGCGTAAGGCGTAGCGTCAGCGTAAAGATCCATCCACGCGCCCGCCGCGCTGGGGAACGTCGACCGCTTCGGTCTCTTCGCTTATCGCAGTCGCTTCTTGCGAATAAGCCAGTACGGACTACTATGGCCTACGAATTCATCTTGGGCGTCGATGTCGTTCATGCCGAAGACGGCGCCTTGACGGCGGCCTTTGCGATCTTCGAGAAAACGTCGGACGGCGCGGAGGCGGCACCGCGCTACCGACTCGACCTGCTGGAGGAGCGCTCCGGGTTTGCGTCGACGGACGACCTCGCCGAACACATTCAGTCGCTGCTCACGCAAAAGCCGTACGTGGCCCGCACCGTGCCCATCATCAACCGGACCGCTGACGACGGGCGCGCGGTGCACGACGCGCTCGAAGAGCGGGGCCTCGCACCGGTCGGGGCTACCCTGTCGGCCAGTACCACGACGGTGAGCGGTGCCCGCGACGAGATGAACGCCACGGTCTCGGCGCGGAACCTGCTCGACACGCTCCGAACGCTCCACCGGAACGGCCGGGTCGACCTCAGCGCTCGGAAAGACACTGACGAGGCGTCCCGCCTGGTGCGGGCCATCGAGTGGTTCAGCGAGTCCGGGGTCGATGAAACCGGCGAGGAGCGGCGCGTCGAGATGGCGCTCGTGCCCGACGGCGACGGCCCGTACGAGCCGCTCGTCATCAGTGTGGCGCTCGCCTGCTGGCTGGGTGAGGAGCAAACATTCGATCCCACGGAGCACCTCAAGGGGGAACTGCAAGGACGAGATACCCCTTGAACGCAGCAGGCCGAGCCATTGAAGCAGCAGGGCGGGCGAGCGGCCACTATCCGGGACCCAACATCGGTACAGGGTCCACGGTCGGCGTCCCGCCCTGGGGGTACGGTTCCGGGGGGCTCAAGCTCACAACTTTCACGATGTCTACGGTGACTCTCATGACGCATCCCTGGCACGACGTTCCGGTCGGCCCCGACTTCCCTGACGTCTTTCAGGCCCTCATCGAAATCCCGCAAGGGTGTAAGGTCAAATACGAGCTTGACAAGGAGACCGGCCTCCTCCGCGTGGATCGGATGCTGTACTCCTCGGTCGTGTATCCAGCCAACTACGGGTTCATTCCCCGGAGCTACGGCGATGACCGCGATCCGCTCGACGTGCTCGTGTTGGCCCAAGAGGCCGTCGACCCGCTGTGCATTTTGCGGGCCCGGCCTATCGGGATGATGAGCATGCTGGACGAGGAGCAGGAGGATGCGAAGATTATCTGCATTCACCTCGACGATCCAGCCTTCAGTGACTACTGGCACATCAAGGACCTGCCGGATCATCGGCTGCGCGAGCTGAAGCGGTTCTTCCAGGACTACAAGAAGCTGGAGAACAAGTCGGTGCGCGTGCAGGATTTTTTCGGGCCCGAGCGGGCCAAGTCGGTCGTGCAGGAGAGCCTCGAACGGTATGAGCAGGAGATCCTTCCGAAACGCGCGGCAGCCGGCGAGGCGCCAGCGAGTGCGTGAGGGCACCGTTTTGACGGTGCGAAAGGCGGCAATTCGCGGCCTGCGCCGTTGTGCTTGATGGACCCTACGCGGTGGGCGCTTCCGCCGCGGCCGGCGTGCCCGACTCCACGTACGTGCGCATCCGCTCGGCCGGCTCCGGGGCCGTGCTGAGGCTCACGGCGACGAGCATCACCACGTTGGCCATCAGGCCGTAGATGCCCTCGTGGAGCGGAACGGGCTTGAGCTCGGGCGCGACGAGGAACAGCGTATTCACGGCGATCCCGGCGAGCAGGCCGGCCAGGGCACCGGCCCCGGTGGCGCGCGGCCAGTAGAAGGTGGCAAACATGAGCGGGAAGATCTGAGCCACGCCGCCATAGGCGCCCAACAGGAGCGCCACGATGGAGACCTCAGACACGACGGCAAAGTAGTACGCCACAATGCTGAGCACGACGACCAGCGTGCGGATCCAGATCCGTTCCTGCCGGTCGCTCATCGACGTGTGCAGGAGGGGGCGTAGCCCGTCCCGCAGCCCAATCGACGCCGCCGCGTGCAGAATGGCGTCGCCGGACGACATGGAGGCGGCCAGCGTGCCTGCACAGACGAGTCCGACCACAACGGGCGAGAGGTCGATCTGGGTGAGCAGGAAGGGCACAATCGTGTCGGCCGGGGCCACGTCCGGATAGGCCAGCACGCCGGCGAACCCGATCAGCAGGATCGGCACGAGGAAGAGCTGAAACGTGGGGTAGAGGACGACGGTGAGCTTGAGCGTGCGCTCGCTGCGGGCCGCGTAGCTCTTCATGAACAGATGCGGCCACATCGAAAAGCCGAAGGCCGAGACGACCACGGCCGAACTGTACTCCGCCCAGCTCCACGGCTCGCCGTCGGCGCCCAGGCCAGGAGCTTGCAGCATGGCCCGCAGGTCGCTGGCGGCGATCTCGTTAAACATGGCGCCCACGCCGCCATACAGCGTGCTGGGCAGGTAGAGGCCCAAAAACCAGGCAATCGAGAGCATGAACACGCCTTGGAACGTGTTCGTCCACCCGATGCCCATGACGCCGCTCGTGAACACGTAGACGAGCACGACGCCGTACGTGACGAGGGCACCAAGCCACTCCGGGACCCGGCCGTCCGAGATGGTCGCCAGGATGTAGCCGGCCCCTTTCATCTGCAGGGTCATGTACGGGATGAAGGCCGCCACGCTCAGCACGGCGAGCACGACCGAGATGGTGCGGCTGTCGAACCGGTGCGCGAGCATCTCCGCTTGCGTCACGAAGCCGAACCGCTCGCCGATTCGCCGGGCGCGGGGGCCGAAAAAGTACAGCGGCACCATGCCCACCACGCCATACGCGATGATGTAGAAGGCGGCCGCGCCGCGCGAGTACGCCCAGCCGGGGGCACCCAGGAAGGCAAACGAGGAGAAGACGGAGGCGCCGAGCACAAAATAGAGCACGACGACGTTCATCGCGCGATCGCCCGCCACGTAGCCGTCGACGCTGGCTGACACCGTGCGGCTCGACCACACGCCCATCACCAGGGTGATGGCGAGGTAGGCGCCACAGATGAGGAGAATGACGAGCCAGGGGTCCACGGGAGCGGGGGCAAGTGAGGAGAGGCGGCTAATGTTCGGACCGGTAGAGCCACACCAGTGCAGCGAAGACGACCGCGAGCCACAGTACCACCCACGCAAACGACAGCGGGAGCCCGAAGATCAGGGGGCGAATGCTGCCAAAGAGGGGATAGACCGGAGCGATGAGCGCGAGCGCAGCGACCAGCACAATCGCGATGAAGAGGCTGCGACGCCAGCGCCGAGATGGCGGTGACGAATCCGTGAAGAAGACCGGGCCGGACGGAACGTCGGACGGAGAGGGCATGGGCAAGCGGACCGGATGATGGAGGGTCACGGGCCAAGCGTCATTGCCGTGAGAGGGCCCTGATGAGTAAAAGGAGCGCGAAGACAAGGTGCAAGTAGGGGACGGCGCTTGTGCTTTCTCGGACTGCTGCGTAGCCTGCCGGGGAGCGGAATCGAGGAGACGGCGAGGCGTAGAATCGATGAGAGCGCTGCAACGCCTCGTTTTTTTTACCGCGTGCCCAATCGGCCCCTTGCTACTTGGAACCTGAGCATCAAATTCTGTGCATCATCTCAATATCGAAATCAAGGCGCGCTGCGATGATCTCGACGCCATCCGGACGGTCTTGCAGGCGGAAGACGCGGATTTTATCGGCGAAGACCGGCAGGTCGACACCTACTTCCGCGTGCCCGATGGGCGTCTCAAGCTCCGCGAAGGAACCATTGAGCAGTCCCTCATCCACTATGAGCGCCCCGATCAGGACGGCCCCAAGCCGTCGGACGTAACGCGCTACGAGCCGGATGCCCCAGTGAAATTGAAGGACGTCCTGGCGACGGCCCTGGGTGTGTGGGTTGTCGTCGAGAAACGGCGCGAGA
>JAAAPH010000016.1 GCA_009908415.1 Bacteroidota bacterium | reverse complement strand
CCCGGGCTATCACGGCCCACTCCCGCGCGACACGGACTACCTGACGCATCCCGTCTTCCACCGGTACCACTCGGAGACGGAGATGGCGCGCTACATCCACAAGCTGGCGGCGAAGGACCTCTCACTCACGCACAGCATGATCCCGCTCGGGTCGTGCACGATGAAGCTGAACCCGACGGCCGCCCTCATGCCCATCTCCAACCCCGATTTTGCCGGCCTGCACCCGTTCGCGCCAACCGAGCAGGCGCAGGGCTACCGGCAGGTCATCGACGAGCTGTCGGGCGCGCTGGAAGAGATCACGGGCTTCGACGGCGTCTCCCTCCAGCCCAACTCGGGCGCGGCGGGCGAGTACACGGGCCTCCTCGTGATCCGCGAGTACCACCGCAGCCGTGGCGAGGGGCACCGCGACGTGTGCCTCATCCCCGAGTCCGCGCATGGCACGAACCCCGCGAGCGCCTCGATGGTCGGCATGCAGGTCGTCACCGTCGACTGCGACGAGAACGGCAACGTGGACCTCGACGACCTGACGGCAAAGGCCGAGAAACACAGCGAGAACCTGGCCGCGCTGATGGTCACGTATCCGTCCACGCACGGCGTCTTCGAGCAGCACATCCGCGAGGTGTGCGACGTGGTACACACCCATGGCGGACAGGTGTACATGGACGGCGCCAACATGAATGCGATGGTGGGCGTGTGCCGCCCCGGCGAGATCGGGATGGACGTGTGCCACCTGAACCTGCACAAGACGTTCAGCATCCCGCACGGCGGCGGCGGACCGGGCGTCGGGCCCGTCTGCGCGGCCGAGCACCTCGCGCCGTTCCTGCCGGGCCACTCGATCATCGAGACGGGGGGCGACGAAGCGATTCCTGCCGTATCGGCCGCGCCGTACGGCAGCGCGCTCATCCTGCTCATCTCGTGGGCCTACATTAAGCTGCTCGGCGCCGAGGGCCTGACGGATGCGACGAAGCACGCCATCCTGAACGCCAACTACGTGGCGAAGCGGCTCAGCGACCACTACGACATCGTGTACACCGGCGCGAACGACCGCGTGGCGCACGAATTCATCCTCGACCTGCGCGCGGTCCGGCGCGACCCGGGCATCACCGAGCAGGACGTGGCGAAGCGACTCATGGATTACGGCTTCCACGCCCCCACGATGAGCTGGCCCGTCGTGGGCACACTGATGGTCGAGCCCACGGAGAGCGAGAACAAGGCCGAGCTCGACCGCTTCTGCGAGGCGATGATCGCCATCCGCGCGGAGATCCAGGCCGTAGAAGACGGCACGGTGGATGCCGACGCCAGCGTGCTCCGGCAGGCCCCGCACCCGGCGGCGCTCGTCACCGCCGACACGTGGACGCAGGCCTATCCGCGCTCGACGGCGGCCTACCCGACCGCCCAGACGCGCGAGAACAAGTTCTGGCCCAGCGTCCGCCGCGTGGACGACGCGTACGGCGACCGCAACCTGATGTGCTCGTGCCCGCCCATCGAGGCCTACGAGACCCACGACGAGGACGAGCTAGAGGCCGTGCTCAGCACATAGGGCGGCTTCGATGGGACGAACGGGTGCATGGGGGAGCGGGAGCGCGAGAGCGTGTGATAGAGGATGGAGGATCGAGCTCGGGAACAGCCGATGTTTGCCATCCTCTATTTTCCATTCTCATCACGTACTGCTCCCACGCTCCCGTGCTACGTTTCGCTCACGGCCGGTCGATACGTCCGGCTCACGAGCTTCCACTTCTCGCTCCGGAAACGAGCGTAGGTCACCACGGCGGGAATCCCGGTTTCGAAGAGGAGGGCGAGGTACAGCCCGATGAGGCCCAGCGAGGTCACGGCGCCTGCGTACGCTACAGGCAGCGCGAAGGCGAAGAGGCCCAACACCTGCCCGTAGAGCGGCCACCGCGTGTCGCCGCTGGCGCGGAGCGGACCGATCGCGCCGTTCATCACGCCCCACAGCACCACGCTTACGCAGGTGACCCGGATGAGGGCCGCCGCGAGCGGCACGATGGTAGCGTCATCGACGAACAGGTGACTGATCGGATCGGCAAACGCGAAGGTGACGAGCGCGACGAGCGTGTACATCGTCACGGCAAAGCGAAGCGTATCCTGCGCGTACGCCGCCGCCTCCTCTTCCCGCCCCATACCGAGCGACTGACCGACGAGGCTGCTGGAGGCCAGCCCGAACCCCCAGCCCGGCGTGTTCATGAGGTCGCGGACGCGCAGCGCGATGACGAAGGCCGCCACCACCTCCGGCCCGAAAAGACTAACGATAGCCAAGAGGGGAAACTGGCCTCCGCTCTGCGCGAGGTTCGTCAGCGCGAGCGGCGTGGCGATCTCGGCGAGGTGCCGGGCGGTGCGCGCATTCCAGTGCGGCGCGGCCCCGTCGACGCGGACCGGCAGCGGGCCCACGAGCGGCAGGCGGCCTTTCACCAGTCCCCATGCGAAGACGACCGTGCCGGCTCCGTTCGCCAGCACCGTCCCGACGGCCGCGCCGACCACTCCCCATTCGAAGACGAAGATAAACAGCGCGTTGAGGGCGATGTTGACGACGGCCCCGCCGGCCCGCACGATCATCGGGGTCCAGGCGTCGTTTGCCGCCACGAGCGTTCGGCTGCCCACGAGGTTGAGCGCCGCAAACGGCATAGCCAGGCTGACGACCCGCAGGTAGCGGGCGCCGTACGCCACGGCTGCGTCCCCGGTGCCAATCAACCGGATGAGCGGCTCGGGCATCGTCCAGAACACGACGACCAGCGGGAGGGTCACGGCGAGGGCGAAGCCCGCGCTCACCTTCACGGCCACGCTCGCCTCCTCGCGCCGGTCCGCGCTGTAGCGCTGGGAGACGAGACTGATCGTGCCGCCGGCGATGCCGCCCCCAAACATGAACGCTAGCGCCCAATACGGGATGGCATATCCGACGCCAGCGATGGCGGAGGCCCCCAGCGCCGTGCCGACCATGGCCACGTCGGCCGTCGACTTCGACATGCGCGCTACGCCGGTCACGATACGCGGCCAGGCCAGGTCCGAGACGCGCTCGGCGCGGCCCGCATCGATCAGCCCGAGGCGAGCTAGCACGCGCCCGATCCCTTCGACCGTCGCGCGAATGGGTTTGAGTAGCACGTGGAGCATACACGAAACGAGAAAAGCAATACATCAAGCGACGCGCGCCGATGGCGCCGGTTTACACTTGTGCGCGGGCCTTCGGCTGTACGCGGAAACCTCCATCGCCATCGGCGGTGATTCGCACGTCAGCCAGCCGGCGAACGACGGCGTCCGCGGCTGACAAGGCGCTAGCATCGTTCGTCGACGTCACGGCAACGACCTGCGCCCCGGCGCGCTGCGCCGCCTCGACCCCGGCCGGCGCGTCCTCAAAGACGACACAGTCTTGCGGGGCGACGCCCAGCCGCTCGGCGGCCAGCAGATACGGGTCGGGGGCCGGCTTGCCATCGGTAATGTCGTCCGCGGTCACGAGCGTCTCCGGCTCCGGGAGGCCGACGTGGGCGAGCCGGTGCGTGGCCGTGCGCCGCCGCCCGCTCGTGGCCACCGTCCACCGCCCGTCGGGCAGCTGATCGGTGAGCGCGTGGGCACCCTCAAACGCCGTAAGGCCCTCGGTATCCGTAGCTTCGCGGCCCTCCTTGTTCTCGGCCTCCGCCTCGGCGTCGAGGTGCGGCGCCACGTCCTGGATGATCTCGACGGTTGGGCGCCCGTGGTGGCCAGCGGCAATCTCGTCGTAGGGAATGCCGCGCTCGCGGGCCCATCGCTGCCAATGCCGCTCCGAAATGGCATTGGAGTCGACGAGCACGCCGTCAAGGTCAAAGATGATGGCCTTGCAGGTCAGCGTCATGATCGTACGCGGGAAAGATCAAGAAGTGTGTGGAGAGGCATGGCGAGAGGATCTTCTTCACACCGCATCTGAAATCCATTCTCACTTACGCCCTTCTCCATTTTCACGTGGATCCCGGATCTTCGCTCACTCACTCGTCCGGGATGACGCGGTGCTGTGTGCTATTTGACACTGCACGCATTCTGAAGAATCCCACCCGGCGCGAAGAGGTTCGGCGGCTGAGGCTCCGGAAGAGCTTTCTCAAGGCACGATTCACGCCCCGTTCACGTCCCCTTCACGGGAAGCGTTCTCATGCCGCGTCTTCATTCTTGAGAATCGCACTGATCCTGTCCACCAATCCCGGAGCCTTCTCGGTCGCCACTTCCCAAACAATTTCGTAGTCGACTCCGAAATATCCGTGGATAAGCCGGTCGCGCATCCCGGCCATTGCTCGCCACTCAACTTTAGGGTACTGCTTCCGGAAGTTGGTCGAGAGATGCTTCGTGGCTTCGCCGATCACCTCGATGCTGCGCACGAACGCCCGTTTCAAGGTTTCGTCTCCGGAGAATTCTTCCCAGCGTACCTCGCGGCTGGTTTCAACCAGATAGCGAGCTTCGTCCAGGATGTGACGAAGATACTCATTCTCCGATCTTGACATACTCGACCTTTTCCAAGATGTGAGGGCCAAGATGGGGACTAAGAGCCTCGCGCGTCACCAATTCCACCGACCGCTCAAGCTCTTCCTCCAATAAGAACGAGACCGCCATGAAGTTGTCAAACGACTTTTCTCCTGGCGCGAACTCGACCAGGAGATCCACGTCGCTCTCGGAATCAGACTCGTCTCGCTGAAAAGAGCCGAATACACCGAGGCGCCGCACGCCGAGCCGACGCAGGTCGTCTCGGTGGCGGCACAAGCGCCCAATCAGGTCTCGCTTGGTTTGAACCCTAGCCATAGCGATAAGAAAAAACCGCTGCCACCCGCGGATGTTGCCATGCAACGTAACGGGCGCTGTGTGAGTCGGTACTGTACGCTCGAATCAGACGCGGGCCTGCGCGGCGTCGCGGCCCACGAGCCGGTGAATCTTCCCGGGGAACGTTTTTCCGAGGACCGCCTCGATGCGCTGCGCCGCGGCGGCCACCGCGCCAATGTCGACGCCCGTGGCGATGCCGAGCTCGCGCAGGAGGTACGCCGTGTCCTCGGTGGCGATGTTGCCGGCAGCCCCCGGCACGAACGGACAGCCGCCCATGCCGGCGAGGGACGTGTCGAACCGCGTGACGCCGCCGTCGAGCGCGGCCACTACGTTGGCGAGGCCCAGTCCGCGCGTGTCGTGCAGGTGAAGCACAATCGGTACATCACCGACCACCGCCTGCACGGCCTCCGCGCACCGGGCAATCATTACGGGATTTGCCATGCCCGTCGTGTCGGCCAGCGAGAGCGATTCGACGCCCATCGCCGCGAAGCGCTCGGCCAGGGCGCACACCTCATCGAGCGGCGTGTCGCCCGGCGCGGCGTAGCCGAAGACAGTCTGGAGTCCCACCTGCGCTCGCAGGCCGTGCGCGTTCGCGTACTCGACCATGGATGCTGCCTGGTCGACGGCCTCGTCCACCGTCATGTTGGCATTGTCACGGCTGTGTTGGTCATTGGTCGCAATGGAGAGGTCGACGTGCTCCAGCCCGGCGGCGTGGGCACGCTCCAGCCCTTTCCTGTTGAGTGCGAGGCCGGTGTACGTCACGTCATCGCTCGCGGGCAGGCGGCTCACGACGTCCTCGGCGTCAGCCATCTGCGGTACCCACTCCGGATGGACGAACGACGTCACCTGAAGGCGCGGCACGCCCGCATTGGCCAGCGCCGTGATGATCTCCAGCTTCAGATCGGTAGGAATTGGTTGGTCCTCGAACTGAAAGCCATCGCGCGGGCCAACGTCGCACAGCAGCACGCGATCCGGATACGTCATGGGCGGGGCGGGGTTGATTCGACGGGCGCGGCACGCACAAACACCCCAATCTGACGGAGGCGTTCCCGGCGCCGTGTGTCCGGGCGCTGCGCGTCCGGCCCGTCCTCTGCGCCGAACCCCCGGACCAAAAAGATGCGCCCCGCCGGAGAAGGCGGAGCGCATCGCTGTGAAACGTGTGGGCTGCTGCCCAGCGTCGAGCCCGCCCGTTACTCTATGATCGGGTAACTGACGGCCGTCACGTCGCCTGCCACGTCGATAGCGTTTTGAGACAACTCTTCGCGCGAACACCGCTTTTCGTACCCGCAGCGCGGACTGTCACGGAAACGAACGTTTTTCCAGCTTCGTGATCACCCAGGCATACCCTCCACCTTGATGAACGCTTTCATCGCGTTGACCTTCAAGTCCAAGTCGATCACGTCCGTGTCGCCACCGGCGTTGTCGAGGTAATCAGACCGGTTCGAGCGGGAGGAGTTATGGTTGGTCGCCTTCGACGGACTCGTGCTGAGGTAGTAGATGTACCCGTCCTCGGACCAGTGCGGGTTGGCCCACGCGTCGAGCCGGCCCTCGCCCTCGAACGGCGTGATCCACACGCCCGTCGCGGAGCCGTCCGTGGCAGAGCCGTCGGTGCGCTGCACGTGCAGGTTCCGGATGC
>JAAAPH010000081.1 GCA_009908415.1 Bacteroidota bacterium | reverse complement strand
CACGTCGATGCCCTGCGTCTCCGTGTCGATGGAGTTGGTAAAGAAGCTGGCGCTCTGCGCGCCCGTACCTTCGAGCAGCGGGCGGATCGTCCCTGCGCCGGGTGTCCCCGGCTCGCCCAGATCGCCGGACAGGGTGATGCGGTCGTCGATCTGGATGTTGAAGTAGTCGGCGGAGATCTGGAAACGCTCGAACGGCTTCAGGATGACGCCGCCGCTGAAGTTGATAGAGGTCTCCTCGTCGAGGTCCCGGATGCCCAGCGCGTTACCGACTTCGCTGTTGACCGGAAAGATGCCGGTCTGCACGGGTTCATCGTTGATGAATGTCGTCGAGACCTTCGAGAAGAACTTCTGCGCCTGGTTGGGGGCGCGGAAGCCGGTCTGTGCGGTCCCGCGGAGGATGAACTGCTCCACCGGCTCGAAACGCAGCGCGACCTTGCCGTTGATCGTCGAGCCGAAGTCGCTATAGTTCTCGAAGCGGCCGGCCACGTTCACGAGCAGCGGATCGACCAGGTTGGTTTCGAGGTCAGCGTAGACACCCACGTTGGTGCGCGTCTCATCGACCTCTTGCTCGGGCTGGAAGCCCGGGAACACCTGGGCGCCTTGGGCGGGCTGCCCGCCGTTCTGGTCGATTTCCCACGGCCCGCGGGCGTAGGAGGCTTCTTCGCCCGCGTCCAGGATGTAGGTATCAGCGCGCAGGACGGCGCCTACGGCCACGTTCAGCGGCGAGGCCAGGCCGACTTCATACGCCCGATCGGCATCCACCTGGAGGTGCGACTGACGCAGCCGCACCGAGCCGGCGTAGAACTCGGTCTGGTTGCCGTCCAGCGTGGGGCCATACGTCGCATTCAGCGAGTTGGTGATGTTATACTGGAAGTCGTTGAAGCCCGTCTGGGCATTCACGTCGTAGTTCCAGTCGCCCAGCAGGCCGCGCAGACCGACCGAGACCGAGTAGTCGTTGATCGGGTTCTCGAAGTTCGGCAGGAAGCCTTCCGGATAGATCTGCGGCCAGTTGGGGTAGGCGCCGTTCGCCCAGAACAGGTAGTTCTCGGAACGGCCGTCGCCCCAGTGAAAGGCGGGCTGCTCCACCGAGTTGTTCTTGTCAACGATGTCGAAGAGGCCGTCTCCGTCGGGGTCGGCGATCTCATCACCGCCCTGCCCGGCCGGACCCAGATTGAAGTTGGCCGGACCGGCGCGATTGGTGGGCGTGCGGAGTCGGAACTCGCCAAAGAAGTTCACGAAGCCGCCGTTATCGCCGAGTGGAACGCCGAAGGAGGGGCGCACGCTGTACGTCGTGCCGTCGTTCGGATACGGCTCAGTCACGTACCCGCCAATGCGCGTCTCGACGGCCGGCGCGATCGGCTCGTCCTTCAGCTGGATGTTCACCACGCCCGCGATGGCATCGGAACCATACTGCGAGGAGGCCCCGTCGCGCAGCACCTCCATCCGCTCGATGGCGTTGGCCGGAATAGCGTTCAGGTCGACGGGGCTTGACCCCCCCGAGACCCCCGAGCCGAGACGGTTGACGAGTGCCGTCTTGTGGCGCCGCTTCCCGTTGATGAGCGTGAGCGTCTGGTCAGGGCTCAGACCGCGCAGCGTGAACGACCGCAGCGCGTCCATCCCATCCGACAATGTGTTCTGCGGAAAGTTGACCGACGGGGCAGCCTGCTGCAGGATCCGACCCGTCTCGAAGGCACCGGCGACCTCAATCTCCTCGGCCGAGTACACATCGACGGGGACGGCCAGGTCCTCCGCCACGGCGTCGCGCGCCCGCGACCCGACCGTGACGGTGACGCCTTCGCCCCGCAGCGGGGCTTCGCTCAGGGTGAAGTCGCGCTCAACGGTTTCTCCAGCTCCGATTTGCAGGGCCGAGACCACCTGCCGCTGATAGCCGATGAACGACACGACGATGGCATACTGCCCCGGCTCAATGCCGGTGATGCGGTACGTACCATCCGGGCCGGTCGCTGTACCGAGATTGGTCCCACGGAGCACCACGTTGGCGCCGGAGAGGGGCTGGTCATCCGTGTCGGTGACCCGGCCGGTGAGCGTGCCCGTTTGCTGGGCTTTGCTGACGCCAGCCAAGCCAAACATCAGTAAAACGCTAACGAGGAGGGTGGTCGCTCGCCCCAAAACCCGCTTTATATGCCCATTATTTCCCCCTAAACGAACGATCGTTTTCGCGGCCAGGACCCTTCCCACCCGTCTGCAGCGGCTGAGCCCGTATCTGCGGTTCGCGGCGGTCCTGCTGGGTCCGCTCTGCAGCCCGGCGAGACGCGGAGGCCATGCCTTGCCCTTCAAAAGGTTGTAACAAATATTACAGCACATAAGCCCCGCTGTCTTTCTTCTCGCGGGCGGCAGTACGGACTGCCCCCTTTATCATCCGCGTGTGTGAGGAGGAAGCTACAGGTCGCGACTTAACTCCCCAACCGGAGTGCTGGCGATGAATGACGACGCATGTGTCGACTTTCTGCAGTGGTGCCTGCCGAAGCTCGGCAAGCGTTGGGCCGGCTTCCGCAAGGTGCGGGGACAGGTCTGCAAGCGCATTGCCCGTCGGATGCAGGACCTCGACCGGCGCAGCCTCGACGCGTATCGCGATTACCTCCGCGCGCACCCCGAGGAGTGGGATCGGCTCGATGCAATGTGCCGCATTACCATCTCGCGCTTCTACCGCGACCGGGGCGTATTCGACGCCCTGCGTGACCCGCTCCTGCCCGATCTGGCGCGCCGGCGGGCCGACCGCGGCGCATCGACGCTGCGCGCCTGGAGCGCCGGCTGCGCTTCCGGCGAGGAGCCCTACACACTGCGCCTGCTCTGGGACCTCGACGTCGCCGAGCGCACGCCCGGCGTGGCGCTACACATCACGGCCACCGACGCCCAGCCCCACATGCTGGACCGCGCCCGACGCGGCTGCTATCCGCGTGGCACGCTCAAGGAGCTGCCCGCGGCCTGGGTGGCACAGGCGTTCGACGTGCGCGACGACAACGCAGAGGAGCCCTACTGCCTCCGCCCCGCGTACCGCCACGGCATCGACTGGCACCAGCACGACATTCGCGAGGCGATGCCGGGTGGACCGTTTGATCTGATCCTCTGCCGCAACCTCATCTTCACGTACTTCGACGCCGACCTGCAACGCGTTTGCTTGGGGCAGCTGCTCAGCCGGCTCGCCCCGCATGGACTGCTCATCCTGGGCAAGCACGAGACGCTGCCGGAGGGCGACTGGCCGCTCGACGCCTGGGACGAGCACCAGCGGATCTATCGGCGCCACGCGGCCGCAGCGTGATGCAGGGAAGACCTCCCGGAGGGTACTGCCCGCTCGCCGCACTTGAATCTGGCGCCCGGGGCGTGTAGAATTCGTGAACACGCGACGCGAATCAACCGGGAGGATTCATGCGACATCACCGCGATCGGACGACGTCGCCCCCGAGAAGCAATGGGCGCAATCGTTCGCCTCCACCGCCCTGCTCCTCGCCAATCGGGCTGGTCGTGCTGGACTGCGCCCCCTCACTGGCTCCGGCACGGCGCCCTGAATCCGGGCGCACACGCGCTGCCTGCGAGCGGAGGCGTCTTTCGTTCCCCCTCATCACGTTTCAGAGTTAACCTCATGGCTTCCTGTCGCCTCGGCACCCTCGGGCTCCTCATGCTTGGCCTACTTCTGGCCTCCTCGGCGCTCCCGCTTGCCGCCCAGCCCTCGGAGGACGCCGCGCCTCCCGACCGGCCCAACGTCATCGTCATCCTTGCCGACGACCTGGGCTACGGGGACCTCGGCGCTTACGGCCAGCGCAAAATCCGCACGCCACACATCGACCGGATGGCTGAAGAGGGCACCCGGTTCACGCAGTTCTACGCCGGGAGCACGGTGTGCGCCCCCTCGCGCTGGTCGCTCCTGAACGGGGTCCACATGGGACACGCGCACGTTCGTGGCAACGGCGGCCCGCCGCTCCGCCCCACAGACCGCACCATCACCCACCTCTTCCAGGACGCCGGGTACGCGACCGGCATGTTTGGCAAGTGGGGTCTCGGCGCCGAAGGGACGAGCGGTGCGCCCCAGCGGCAGGGCTTCGACGCATTCCTGGGCTACCTCCGTCACGTGGACGCCCACGACTACTACCCGGACTCGCTCTGGACGCTTCGGGATGGCCGGCTCGTGGAGCGTACGCTTGACCCGGGCACGTACTCGCACGACCTGCTCGCGGACGAGGCGCTGGCCTTCATCGAGGCGCATCGCGACGATCCGTTCTTCCTCTACCTGCCGTTTACGATTCCTCATGCGGAACTGGCCGTCCCGGCCTCCTCGAAGGCAGCCTACATGAGCGAGGACGGGGCCAGCCTCCTTCGCCCCGATATGCCGTTCCCCTGCTGCGGCGTGATTGGCACGTACGACGCCCAGGAACATCCCCACGCCGCGTTTGCCGGGATGGTCTCCCGCATGGATCGGGATGTGGGCCGCATCCTCGATACGCTCCGCGCACTCGGCCTCGACGACAACACCGTTGTGCTCCTGACGAGCGACAACGGTCCGCACGTGGAAGGCGGGGCCGATCCGGGCTTCTTCGACAGCAACGGGCCGTTCCGCGGGCTCAAGCGCGATCTGTACGAAGGCGGCATCCGCGTGCCGATGATCGCCTGGGGACCGGGGACCGTGCCGGCGAATCAGGTGAGCGACCACGTGTGGGCGATGTGGGACCTGCTCCCCACCCTCACGGGGTTGGCCGGCCTCCCCGACCCGGATGCGCGCCGGCGCGATGGGCTCTCCATGCAGGAAGCGCTGACGGGCGGCGACCCGCCGGAGCACGAGTACCTGTACTGGGAATTCCACCACGGGTGGGTGCCGCACTACATCCAGGCCATCCGCCAGGGCCCGTGGAAAGCGCTTCGGTTCACGGAGCCCTCCGGCGCCACGCGCCTGGAGCTGTTCAACCTGGAAGCCGACCGCGCCGAGACGTACAACGTCGCCGACCAACACCCCGAGGTGGCCCGCCGGCTCGATGCACTGATCGACCGGGCCCGCACCGACCCCGAACTCGAGCGCTTCCGCAACCCCTACGCGAACCGCAGCGGGGACCAATAGCGCTTGCCTGCTACACCTCTTTATTTACCACGTCATCGCTCCGCCCATCAACCCTCCTACTTTCATGACCTTCCGCCCGGTGGCTTCATCGCTCATCGCTGTTCTCGTGCTCCTTGCCGCCTTAAGCGGGTGCGCATCGGACGCCCCGCAAGACGCACCGCCCGACCGGCCAAACATCGTCATCATCTTCACCGACGACCTGGGCTACGGCGACATCGGCCCGTTCGGACATCCCACCATCGCCACGCCCCACCTGAACCGGATGGCTGCGGAGGGCATGAAGCTCACGCAATTCTACGCGGCCGCGTCGGTGTGCACGCCGAGCCGGGCCGGACTGCTCACCGGCCGGCTGCCCGTACGCAGCGGCATGGCCAGCGACGAGCGCCGCGTGCTGTTCCCCAACTCGCCCGGCGGCCTCCCCGCCGACGAGGTGACCATCGCCGAGGCGCTCAGCGAGCAGGGCTATGCGACGGCCGCCATCGGCAAGTGGCACCTGGGGCACCTCCCCGAGCACCTGCCCACGGAGCACGGCTTCGACACCTACTACGGCGTGCCGTATTCGAACGACATGTATACGCCGGCCAGTGACACCCAGGGCGTCCCGCTCGTGCGCGACCAGACGATCATCGAGTACCCCGCCGACCAACACACGCTGACCCGGCGCTATACCGAAGAGGCGGTTTCCTTCATTGAGGCCCACCAGGACCAGCCGTTCTTCCTGTACTACCCGCAGACCTTCCCCCACATCCCGCTCTTCGCGTCGGAGGCGTTTCAGGACACAAGCGCCCGCGGCCTCTACGGCGACGTCGTCGAGGAGATCGACTGGAGCGTGGGCCAGATTCTCGACGCGCTCCGCGACCAAGGTCTGGCGGAAAACACGCTCGTCGTGTTCACGAGCGACAACGGCCCGTGGCTCATCATGGACGAGCGCGGCGGCACGTCCGGTCTGCTGCGCGGCGGTAAAGGATCGACCTGGGAGGGCGGCATGCGCGAGCCGACCGTCGCGTGGTGGCCCGGCACCATCGAGGCCGGGACCGTGAGCGACGCCGTGGGCAGCACGATGGACCTCTTCACCACGTCGCTCGCTCTAGCGGGCGCCGAGCTCCCCTCCGATCGCGTCATCGATGGCGAAAACCTGATGCCTGTCTTCCAGAATCCTGACGCGGCAGGCCGAGACGACATGTTCTTCTACCGCGGCGAGCAGCTGTTCGCGGTACGGATGGGCCCCTGGAAGGCCCACTTCACGACGCAGTCCGGCTACTCCGACGACCGGACGCAGCACGACCCGCCGCTGCTCTACCACCTGGAGCACGACCCGCGGGAGAAGTTCGACAAGGCCGAAGAGCAGCCCGAGGTGCTCGCCGAGATCCAGTCGCTCGTCGAAAGCCACCGCGCGAACCTGACGCGCGGTGA
>JAAAPH010000211.1 GCA_009908415.1 Bacteroidota bacterium | reverse complement strand
GCCGCTGAGCTGCTGGCCGAAGTACTCGACCATGTCGCTGCGCTCGGGTTCCCCGTGCACGAGCACGTCGAGGCCGATGGCCTCCTGCGTGGCGATCGTCTCGGCGATGGTCTCTTCCAGGAAGCTCTCGTACGCCTCTTGCGTGATGTCGCCGCGCTTGAAGGCGGCCCGCTGGCGGCGCACCTCGTCGGTCTGCGGAAACGAGCCGATGGTGGTCGTGGGCAGCGGGGGCAGGCCGAGGCGTTGCTGCTGGACGGGGCGCCGCTCCGCGTGCGGATGGTCGCGCGACTGCATGGCGGGCGTCACGTCGTCGAGGCGCTCCTGCACGGCGGGGTCGTGGATACGGTCGGACTGCCGGCGGCTCGCCTGGACCTCACGGCTGGCTTCGAGCATGCGTTCGGCCGCCGGCTCGTCTCCGTTTGCGATCTGCTTCAGTGCAACGATCTCGTCGAGCTTTTGCGTCGCGAAGGCGAGCCAGGGCTTCACCTCCTCGTCCAGCCCCTCTTCCGTGTTGAGGTCGACGGGCACGTGCACGAGCGAACACGACGATCCCACCATGACGCGGTCCGCCCCGAGCGTGCCCACGGCCTGCTGCACGGTGTCGGCCGCGGCGTCGAGGTCGGCGCGCCATACGTTGCGCCCGTCGATGACGCCCAGCGAGAGCGCCGTGTCGTCGGGCACCGCGTCGAGCGCGTCGCCCAGCTGCTCCGGCGCCCGCACGAGATCGAGGTGCACGGCGTCGACGGGCAGCGAGAGCGCCGTCGCCAGGTTGTCGCCCAGCCGGCCAAAGTACGTCGCGAGCACGACCTCCAGGCCGCGTCCGGCCGCCAGCGAGTCGAAGGCATGGACGTAAGCCTGCCGCGCCCGGTCGTCAAGGTCGAGCACGAGGCAGGGCTCATCGATCTGCACGGCCTGGGCCCCTTTCTCTTCAAGCCGGTCTAGCACTTCGGTGTAAACGGGCAGCAGATCATCGAGCAGGTCGAGCGGGGCCACGTCGTCCTGCGCCTTGCCGAGCAGCAGAAACGACACGGGACCGAGCAGCACGGGCCGCGTCTCGATGCCGAGCGCCTTCGCCTCGCGGTATGCGTCGATGGCCTTCGTGGAGGCGAGCGCGAAGTTTTGTCCCTCGTAGAATTCGGGGACGATGTAGTGATAATTCGTATCGAACCACTTCGTCATCTCCATGGCGGCGGCCCCGGCCCCCTCGCCGCCGGTGGCGTCCACCGTCTTCTCCTGCACGCCGCGGGCCATGTTGAAGTACGTTTCCAGATCCACCTCATCGCCCTTCCAGCCGAAGCGCGGCGGCACGGCCCCGACCATGGCCACGGTGTCGAGCACCTGGTCGTAGAACGAGAAGTCGTTCGCGGGGATGTGGTCGAGCCCAGCGTCGTGCTGGGTCGTCCAGTGGGCTTTGCGGAGCGCGCGGGCCGTCTCGCGCAGCTCCTCCTCAGTGAGGTCGCCGGCCCAGTAGCCTTCCGTCGTGCGCTTCAGCTCGCGGTGGGCGCCGATGCGCGGGAAGCCAAGATTGGTTGCTTTCACCATGGCGAGGGACGGTCGTTGTGCATAGACAGCGATGCATGCATAAACAACCCACGCAGCCGGGCGAAGATCAACGCTGCCACCACGATCCAGAAGGGGCTTTCAGCATCGTCGCATTTCCGCCGACGGGGGCCGATCACGGACGCAGCTGCAGCCCGACGATCCACCAGCGGCCCGGCATGGGCGCGTCGAAGATGTCGGAGTAATCGGTGTCGAACAGGTTGCGTACTTCGAGCGAGAGCCCGAGGCGTCGCCCCCACGTCGGCAGCGCGTAGGCGACCCGGCTGTGGACAACGCCGTACGACGGCCGCTGACGCCGCTCCTTCCACAGCCCGCGCGTGCCGAGGGTGATGCCGCCCACGCGGAGGCGCACGGTGCTCTGCACGAGATGCCGGGCGCTCGTCAGCGCGTACTTGGTGCGCACGGTGGGGTTGACGCCGCTCAGCTCCGCGCCCAGCCGCGTGTACGACGCCGTGGCGCGAAGCTGGGCCGCCCCGATCGCCCGGTGGAGCTGCGCATCAACCTCCACCCCGCGCGTCTCGGCGCTCAGGATGTTGCGGGCGACGAAGAGGTCTTCGCCGGGCCGCTGCGCATAGTCGATGAGATCGTCTGTCGCGCGCAGAAACGCCGTCGCGTGCAGCGAGAGGCCCTCCGCCGGGTACAGATCGATGCCGCCCTCGTACGACCAGGCGCGCTCGGCGTCGAGCGCCGGGTTGCCCAGGTTGCCCGCCGGCTCCTCGACCTCGGTATCGATGTAGCGCTCGGTGTACGTCGGCGCCCGCACGGTGCGCCCGACGGCCCCGCGCAGCGTGAGCATCGACCGGGTGTAAGCCACGCTCGCCTGCGGCGTCGCCTCCACGCCGTACGCGTCGTCATAGTCGATCCGCCCGCTGCCGTTCAGCGTGAGCCGATCCGTGGCCTGCCACTGGCCGGTGAGGAAAGCGCCTGCGGCGGCGTCCCGGTGATCGCCCATCGTGGCGCTCGCGATGCCGCGCACAGCGCCCGACACGCCGCCCGTCACGGTGAGCCCCGAGGCGAGCGCGCGGCTGAGGTGGGCCTGCCCGCGCAGCTTGCGGCTGTAGTCGCGGCTGCTGGCAAACTGCGGGTTGTAGACGTACAGCCCCTCGTGCTGCTTCGCGGCGGCCTGCACCTGCCACCGGTTCGTCCCGGCCGTGCCGTGCAGGCGCGTCTGCAACCAGTAGGTGTGGTTGTCACTGCGCGCCCGGTCGCTGTCGAAATCCGTGTAGAAGTGGTACGCGTTGAAGTCACGGCGGTCCATCCCGGCGCGCGTGTACCACGTCGCCGCCTCCCCGACCGACTGGCGGAGCGCGAGGCTGTGCGCCTGCCGCGTGAAGTCCGTGCGGAGCGGCCCGGCGGCGCTGGTGATTGGCATGCCGTCATCGCCGCGGATGGCCTCGCCGTCGGTGCCCTGCCATGTGGTAGCGCCGCTGACGAGCGTTCCGCCGTCGGTCCACTGCGTGCGGCCGCTCACGTCGTAGAGCGTGTGTGCGCCGAGCTGTGCCTGCCCCTGCCCGGTCCATCCGCTCGGCCCTGTCACGCCAGTTTTCAACCCGGTGCGGGTGATGATGTGCACCACCCCGCCCACGGCGTCGGGACCGTAGAGCGCCGAGGCCGGGCCGCGCAGCACCTCGATCCGCGCGATGGCGTCGAGCGGCACGGGGACGTCGCTCAGGTAGTGGGCTGTCTGCGGGTCGTTCAGCGGCATGCCGTCGAGCAGCACGAGCACGCCCTTGAAGTTGGACCCGCGCATCGTGAAGTCGCTCTGCACGCCAAAGCCCGCGCGGCTTTGCACCTCCACGCCCCCCGCCACCCGTAGCGCCTCGTCGAGGGCGGCCACCGGCTGCGCGGCCAGCTCGGCCGCCGTCCACACGGCCACCCGCCGCCCGGTGCGGCGCGCCGACTCGGGGACGCGCGAGGCCGTGACGACAAGCGTATCCGTCATCTGGAACGACATCGCGACGTCGTCCGCGTCCGGATCCTGGCCCTGTGCGGCCGGGTGCGCCATGAGCCAAAGAGCAACGCCGGTGAAGAGGATGCGGTACAGCATGAAAGTAGGGGGCCTGAATGATGAAATGCAGCACGCTTGCCCACGGACATGGGCCGGAAACGTTCGCGGTCCGCACGCGCCGTCATCGGATGATCTCCGCCCCGGTGCTACGTCCGTTCGAGCGCGTCCTCGGCGACGGTGCGACCGGGGTCGGTAAGCCGGAGCCGACCGTTCTGGCGCTCGATGGTCCCATGCCGGGCCGCGCGATGCACGACGCGCTCGGCGAAGGAGGCGGCCCACCCGAGATGCTCCTGCAGATGGCCTACACGGCACTCGCGCTCGGCCTCGGGCGTGTTCTCGTGCTGCAGGAGATGGATGGCCAGCATCTGCTCGGCGAAGCGCCACGTCTGCCGGCGCCGGCGCCGCCACCGCGCGACCACGCCCCGCTCGGGCGCAAAGAGCACGGCGGCGCCGAACAGCACGCCCGTCATCGTCGCCATCGCCCCGGCGATCGACGCGTCGAGCGCGTGCGCCAGCCAATAGCCGCCGATGGCCCCTAGCGCGCCTGTGCCGGCGCTGAGGCCCACCATGACGGCGAGCCGGTCGGTGAGCAGGTACGCCGTGGCGGGCGGCCCCACCATGAGGGCCACGACGAGGATGGAGCCGACGGCGTCGAAGGCGCTCACGGCCGTCAGCGAGACGAGGCTCATCAGCGCGTAATGGAGCGCGCCGGGCATGAAGCCGAGTGTGGCGGCCAGCCCGGCGTCGAAGGTGGCCAGCTTGAGCTCTTTGTAGAAGAGCGCCAGGAAGAGGGCGTTGAGCCCCAGCGCGGCCCCCATCACCCAGAGCGCCCGGGGCCCGAGGTCGAGCCCGAAGGCCGTGAACCGGTCGAACGGCGCGAAGGCGAGCTCGCCGAGCAGCACGACGTCCGTGTCGAGGTGCACGTCGCCCGCGTAGCGCGCGATCAGGATGACGCCGAGGCTGAACAGCACAGGGAAGACGATCCCGATGGCGGCGTCCTCTTTCACCAGCTTCGTGCGCTCGACGAGCTCCACGAGGGCGACGGTGAGCAGCCCCGTCAGCGCCGCGGCCACGATCAGGAGCGGCGAGCCGAGGCTTTCGGTAATGAAGAAGCCCACCACGATGCCCGGCAGGATGGCGTGGCTGATGGCATCGCTCATCATGGCCATGCGGCGCAGGATGAGAAAGACGCCCGGCAGCGCACAGGCCACGGCCACGACCACGGCCACCAACTGAATTTCGAGCTGCGGGAGGGTCATGCGTGGGTGTTGTGGGTTGCGGGTTGTGGGTTGGGGCGTTTGGCGTTGAAGGTTTGACGTTGGAGGTTGGAGGTTCCGACGCCCTGCCACTCGTCGAATCGTTTCAGTCGGCGGGCGGAGGCTCGGCCTCGGACGCTGGGGGCGGCACCAGGTGGCGCTCTTCGGCCAACTGGTGGGCGCGGGTGGCCCCGGCATCGGTGAGGCGCCAGTGGCGGTCGGCCGCTTCGGCGACGAGCCCGTCTGCGGCGAGCTGCCGCAGGGCCCGATGCGTGCGGTCCGTCCAGGCGTTCATCGCGTCGAGCACGGACTCCTCGTGCGCGTGGTCGAGGCGGTCGTGCTTGACGGCGAGCGCGTACAGGTCGAGCAAGACCGTCTCGCGGCGGAGGCGGCGGGCGTTCCGGCGGTCGCGCCACGCCTGCCAGAGCAACCCGCGATTGGGCGCGCCCAGCAGCGAGAGGGTCACGACGCCGCCCATGACGAGCACGATGGTTGGCCCGGTGGGCAGGTTCGAGATCGAGGCGCTGGCGACGGCGCCGCTCACGCCGCTCACCGCGCCGAACGCCGCCGCGAGGCCCACCATCACGCCAAGGCGGTCCGTCCACTGCCGGGCCGCGGCCGCCGGCGCGATGATCACGGCGCTCATCAGCACGACGCCCACCGTCTGCAGCCCGATCACGATGGCGACGACGAGCAGCGTCGTGAGTACGACGTCGAGGCTGCGCATCGGGAAACCGAGGCTCGCACCGAAGTCGCGATCAAAGGCGAGCAGTTTGAACTCTTTCCAGCCGAGCGCCATGGCGAGGAGCGCCGCGCCGCCGAGGGCCGCCATCGTGATGACGTCGCGCTCCACGAGGGCCGCCGCCTGGCCAAACAGGAAGGCGTCCAGTCCGGCCTGGCTGGCGCCCGCGTGGCGCTGGATGTACGTCAGCAGCACGAGCCCCAGCCCGAAGAAGACGGCCAGCATGAGGGCGAGCGCGCTGTCGTACTTGACGCGCGTCGCCTCGGTGACGCCCAGGATGACGAGCGTCGCCACGACGCCGGCGCCGGCCGCGCCGAGCATCAGCACGATGGGCTCCTTGCTACCCGTCAGCAGGAAGGCGAGGGCGATGCCCGGCAGCGCGGCGTGCGAGATGGCATCGCCCAGCAGGCTCTGCCCGCGCAGCACGGCGTACGTGCCCAGCCCGCCGCCGACGATGCCGAGCGTCGCCGCGCCGAGCGCTACCGTCCGCAGCGTGTAGTTGAAAAGCAGTTCGTGGAGAAGGTCGATCATTTATCCGCGATGATTTCTGCACCGCCCAGGGTTCGGTCCCCCTCGGCTACGACGATCGTCTGTTCTTTCGCTTCTTGGCACCAACTCTTCGGAGCCATCGTACATACGCAGACGTCTTCTCGCGATACGCGCGTAAGCGACTCACGTTAGTAAAGCGGAAAGCGACGCTTCACGCCAGTGCATCCAGCACCAAGGCGGTGCTGGCTGGATTCCCGATCGAGGTCGGGAATGATTTCTTGTGATGGTGATTCTGGGACACGCGAACACGTCGCTCAAGCCGCAGCCTCGGAGGACGGTTCAGCGGCCCCTCCGCCCTGCTGCTGGCGCAGAAAGCCGACGCGACCGCCGTACGTGAGGCGCAGGTTCTCGTCCGTGAACACCGCGTCGACCGGCCCGCTGGCGATGCGCCGGACATTG
>JAAAPH010000183.1 GCA_009908415.1 Bacteroidota bacterium | reverse complement strand
CCCGTCTTGGAGGCAGGGCCCGTCGAGGCCGGCGCGGTGTCATCGTCTTCGGGCGCCGCCTCCTCGGAACGGCCACCGCCGACCAGCAGGCGGGCAAGAGCGCAGGCAAGAGTCGGGGTCTGTTTGACGAGGTCCTTTTCTTGACAATCCCTTCTTCGATTACCAGGATTATATTTCGTCAGTCGGCGTCGCCTGGTGCCTCCTTGGAAAAGTTGGAAAAGAGGGGAAACGTGCACAGCATCACCCTTCGGCAAAGCTCGGCAGACAGCGGGGGCGATGAACCGTACGGACGAGATCGACGCGTATTCGCTTCGTCAAACAGTCGCTTCACCCGTTGCACCAAGACGGTCGTGGGGGAGCGGGGCGTGCGTACATGGCAGGCGGGCAGAGATGGCGGTCCGAACGACGGTGGAAGCGCTTGTAGGCAAGCCTGTCGTTCCTTAACATACAGGGCATCGAATCAAATACCTGACCTCAGCCCTCTGCACCCATGAAGCGTTCCCTCTTTGCTCGCCTCAGCGCGATGATGTTCCTTGAGTTCTTCGTGTGGGGGGCCTGGTACACGAGTGTGGCCGTGTACATGACGAACAACGGGATGGAGAACTTGACCCACTGGCCGTTCACGGTCAATCCGGTGGCCGCCATCGTGGCGCCCTTCTTCGTCGGGCTGATTGCAGATCGCTACTTCTCGACCGAGAAGGTGCTCGGCACGCTCCACCTGCTCGGCGGCGTGTTCATGTTTTTTGCACCGTTTGCCGTTAACTCCCCCGTGGTGTTCATCCTGCTGCTGCTGGCCTACAACCTGTGCTACATGCCGACGATGAGCTTGGCGAACACGCTCGCGTTCCACAACATGACGGACCAGGAGCAGGAGTTTCCGTACATCCGCGTGTCGGGCACGGTGGGCTGGATCGTGGCCGGCCTCGTGGTGAGCTTCGGGCTGGGCGCGTTCGTCGGGCAGGGCATCCGGCCGGAGGCAACGGCCCTTCCGCTTTATCTGACGGCCGGCGTGAGCGTGCTCTTTGGCCTGTACAGCTTTACGCTGCCGCACACCCCACCGCCCGCCGCCGGCGAGGAGGTCTCGATCCGCAGCATCGCGGGCGTAGACGCGCTAAAGAAGCTCGGCAGCACGTCGTTCTACGTCTTCCTGGTGAGTTCCCTGCTCATCAGCATCCCGCTGGCGGCCTACTACAACTTCACGCAGGTCTACCTCGGCGTGGCCGGCTTTGAGCAGATCGCCGCCGTGCAGACGATCGGGCAGATGTCGGAAGTCCTCTTTATGCTGCTGATGCCGTTCTTCTTCGCCCGCTTTGGCGTGAAGTGGATGCTGGGCGTGGGCATGGGCGCCTGGGTGCTTCGCTACGGCCTCTTCGCACTCGGCGCCCCCGACGTGGTGACGTGGATGATCATCGGCGGTATTGCCCTCCACGGCATCTGCTACGACTTCTTCTTCGTGACCGGCCAAATCTACGTCGATAAGAAAGCGACGGCCGACATTCGCGGGCAGGGGCAGGGCCTGATCGTGCTCGTCACCTACGGCGTGGGTATGCTGATCGGTGCGCAGGTGGCCGGCCAAGTCTACAATAGCTTCCTCGGCACGCAGGACGCGCTCACCCTCTCGCAGTGGTACGACTTCTGGTGGATCCCCGCGATCTTCGCCGCAGGCGTGATGCTCCTCTTCCTTGTCTTCTTCAACGACCAGGTGGTCGAAGAAGAGGAGGAAGAGGCTGAGGTGAGCCCGTTCGCGGCCGGCTGACCGGCGCCCTTACCGACTCCATTGCCCAACCTCCGCCCCGGCTTGCTCGGCGCGACGGAGGCGCCCCCTTGCCCTTCATTCACCCTTTTCACCCAATCACACCGACTCGCTAATCTATGCCTCTTAATCGCAAGTTACGCTACGGCATGGTTGGCGGCGGACCGGGCGCCTTCATCGGCGCCGTGCACCGCCGCGCGGCCGCGCTAGATGGCCTTACCGAACTCGTCGCCGGCGCCTTCTCCTCCGACCCCGACAAGTCGGCCGAGCAGGGCCGCGCGCTGCACCTCGACGACGACCGCGTATACGGCTCGTACCAGGAGATGGCCGAGGCCGAAGCCGCCCTGCCCGACGATGAACGCATCGACTTCGTGTCGATCGTGACGCCCAACTTCCTCCATTTCGACGTGGCGAAGACGTTCATCGAGCACGGCTTCCACGTCATCTGCGATAAGCCGATGACGACGACGCTGGAGGATGCGGAGACGCTCTGCCGCCTCGTGGACGAGCACGACGCGGTCTTCTGCCTCACGCACAACTACACGGGCTATCCACTGGTGAAGCAGGCCCGGTCGTTCGTGGAGGACGGCACGCTCGGCGAGATCCGCAAGATCGTGGTCGAGTATCCGCAGGGCTGGCTGGCGTCGCGCCTGGAGGAGCAGGGCAACAAGCAGGCCGACTGGCGGACCGACCCGGAACGCGCCGGCGCCGGTGCGCTGGGCGACATCGGCTCGCACGCCGAGAACCTGGCGCGCTACGTGACGGGCCTCGGCATGGAACGCCTCTGCGCCGACGTCGGGACCGTCGTCGAGGGGCGCCCGATCGACGATGACGCCAACATGCTGGTCCGCTACGAAAACGGCGCCCGCGGCATCCTCCACTGCTCGCAAATCTCCGTGGGCGAGGAGAACAACCTGCGCCTGCGCGTCTACGGCACGAAGGCCGGGCTCGACTGGCGGCAGGAGGACCCGCACTATCTCGTCATGAAGTACAACGACGGCCCGCGCGAGGTCTACACGCACGGGAACGACTACCTCTCCGAAACCGCCCTCCACAACACGCGCATCCCGCCCGGCCACCCCGAGGCCTTCATCGAGGCCTTCGCCAACACGTACGCCAACGCGTGCCGCACGATGGCCGCACGCATCGCGGGCGAAGAGCCCGACCCGCTCGATCTCGACTTCCCGTCCGTGCAGGACGGAGCCGTCGGCATGCACTTCATCGAGACGGCGCTCGCCAGCGGGGAACAGAATGCCGCCTGGGTCGATGCGTCCTACACGCCGCCCGGTGGGAAGTGACGATCACTGAGTGACGAATGTCGAATGGATTCGTTTTCGTACACTCTACCTAATTCGAAATTCGTAAATCGAAACTCGTAATCCGACATGGGACGACCTGTAACGCTGTTCACCGGCCAGTGGGCCGACATGCCGCTGGCCACGCTCGCCAAAAAAGCCGCCGCGTGGGGGTACGATGGCCTCGAACTCGCCTGCTGGGGCGATCATTTCAACGTCGAGCGCGCCCTCAACGACGATAGCTACTGCCAGGAGCGGCATGACCTCCTCGCTGAACACGGGCTGCGCGTCTGGGCCATTAGCAATCACCTCGTGGGCCAGGCCGTGTGCGACCCCATCGACGAGCGGCACAAGGAGATCGTGCCTGAGCGCGTGTGGCAGGACGGCGACCCCGAAGGGGTTCGGCAGCGCGCCGCCGAAGAGATGGAGCGCACGGCGCACGCCGCCGCCGAGCTGGGCGTCTCTGTCGTCAATGGCTTCACCGGCTCGCCGATCTGGCACCTCAACTACGCGTTTCCACCCACCCCGCCGTCGATGATCGATGACGGCTACGCCGACTTTGCCGATCGGTGGAACCCCATCCTCGACACGTTCGACGAGGCCGGCGTCAAGTTCGGCCTGGAGGTGCATCCGACGGAGATCGCGTTCGACATCTCTTCCGCCGAGCGCGCGCTGGAGGCCATCGACCACCGCGAAGCCTTTGGCTTCAACTACGACCCGAGCCACTTCGGCTACCAGGGCGTCGACTACGTCGGCTTTATCGAGACGTTCGGCGACCGCATCTACCACGCGCACATGAAGGACGTCGGCTGGAGCGATGAACGCGAGCGCTCGGGCGTCTTCGGCGGCCACCTGTCCTTCGGCCACACGGACCGCTACTGGGACTTCCGCTCCATCGGCCGCGGCGACATCGACTTCGAATCGGTGATCCGCGGACTCAACCGCATCGGCTACGACGGGCCCCTCTCGGTCGAATGGGAGGATCCGGGCATGGACCGCGAGCACGGCGCCGAGGAATCGTGCGCCTTCGTGAAGGACATCGACTTCCAGCCCTCCGCGCAGGCCTTCGACGCGGCGTTTGCCGAAGGCGAATGAGCCTCGCGCCTCGTGTCAAGTGACACCCTGCGGTCGCCGTCGTGCATGGTCACGAGGGGGGCAACAGATGACCGCTGACGGGAGCGAAGCGAAGATCTGACGACGAGCACCAGCGCGTCCTCGTTCGCGATCGCAGGGCGTCCTTCTACCGCGGCAGGTCTTTCGGGCCGATGAGCCAGCGGAGGCGTCCGCGCTCGACCTGGACGTCGGCCCACGTGTCGACCGGCAGATCGACGCGGGCGATGGTGCCCGTGGCCATCCGGACGTTGCCGCCGCCGACGAGCCGGATGACGGCGTCGGTGAAGGTCGGATTGTGGCCCACGAGCAGGAGCGCACGGGCCTCCGCGTCGGTTTGCTGCACGATGGCGAGTACATCGTGGGTGCTGGCCTCATAGAGCGCGTCCTCGGCCCGCATGCGATCGGACCAGCCGCCTCCTGCACGGGCGTGTGCCAGGGTCTGCCGGGCCCGGGTGGCCGTGGAGGTGACCACACGGTCAGGCGTCTGGTCGATGGCGGCTAGGAAACGCCCCATCGCCTGCGCGTCCTGCTGCCCGCGCTCCGTAAGCGGACGCTCGTGATCGGTCGCATAGCCGCGGGACGAGGCCGCATCGGCGTGGCGGAAGAGAAACAGCGTTTTCATAACACGTGGTTCGAATGAGCAGGTCGGTGTCGTTCGCCAAACTTGAACCGGATCCAGCGGGGTCCTTCGAGCCAAAGAACGTTGCACGTGCCCACGTTACACGCTTCCAGCGGCAGATGGACACAGAAACCGGCCATCGGGGCGGAGACCCCGACATCCTGCGGTAGAACGTAATAAGTAGAGAACGTAATACGACGCGTATGCGTCCACGGTCGAGCGCCGGCGGAATGAGCCCCGCCGCCGCTCGATGATACAGATACATCGCGATGGGGACCTTACTCGCTCGCCTCGCTTAGCACCTGATGGCGCTGCAGCATAGTGCTCCACGTGTCGAGGAGGTCGTCGAGCTCGGTGCGGAGTGTCTCGAACTGGGTGAAGGCATCGCGGCCCAGCTGCTGGTCGGCACGGGTCGTCATGCCATAGAGGTACTGCAGCTGGTCGATGAGCATGGGCGGCGGGTAGCTGCCCGTATCTTCGGTGACGAGTTGCGCGTGTAGGGCCTGCAGGTCCTCGATCACCGGCTCCACATCGCCCTCGGCCCGTGCGCCATCGTCCACCGCCGCCTGCAGCCGGTCGATGTGCGAGGCCATGTCGTGCGCCGCGCGGCGGGCTCCGCTGATGGCATCACGGATCCGCAGGTTGAGGTCGAGCTGTTCCTCCAGGTGGGCAACCGTTACGCCATCGGCCGCCACGCGCGGGTCGATGTTCAGGCGGAGCGAGCGCGTCATGCTCCAGTCGCCCACCGAGAGGCGCACCTGGTAGTTGCCGGGCGCGGCGAGCGGGCCGTAGCTGCTACGGCCGTCTTCATCCCACGTGCCGGGGTGGCGCAGGTCCCAGATGAAGCGGTTCATGCCGGCCTCGGCCTCCAGCGCGCCCACCGACTCCTCGACGGGCGTGGGGGCGTCCATCTGGTTGTACGGCGCGGCGGCACTGCCTTCGTCGTCGGCCAAGCTGGAGAAGGCGCGGACGACGGTGCCCTGGCTGTCCATCACCTCCAGCGTGACTTCCTCGTTGGGCGTCTCGGCCAGGTAAAAGTCGATCACGGCGCCCGGCGGGAGGTACTCGGGGGCGTGCGGCTCGTCGCCCTGGTCGGCCCGGTAGCGCATGCGGTACGCGTCGTTCGGCTGGTACAGGTGGGCCTCGGACTGGGCGATCTGGGCGTCGGCCTGATGGAGCGGCGTCAGGTTATCGAGAATCCAGAAGCCGCGGCCCATCGTGGAAAGCACGAGATCCTTACGGTGCACGCGGATGTCGGTGATCGGCGCGGGCGGCAGGTCGTGCTGGAGCGGCTGCCAGTGCGCGCCGTCATCGAACGAGACGAACACGCCGTACTCCGTGCCGGCGTACAGCAGCCCTTCGCGGTCCGGGTCCTCGCGGACGACGCGCGTCGGGTAGTCGGTCGGGATGCCATTCTCGCCGGTCGTGAGCAGCGTCCACGTCTGCCCGTAATCCGTCGTGCGGTAGATGTACGGGCGCCAGTCGTTGAGCAGGTAGCGGTGGCCGGCGATGTACGCCTTCCCCGGCGTGTGCGGCGAGGGCTCGATGGCGTCGATCCGGCCATTCGGCGGCATGTCGGGCGGCGTCACGTCCTGCCACGACTGCCCGCCGTCGCGGGTGATGTGCACCGGGCCGTCGTTCGCGCCCGTCCAGATCACGTCGGGGCTGTGCAGCGACACCTCAATCTCATAGAGCGTGCTGTAGTGCTCCTCGCCCGTAATGTCGTTCGTGATGGGCTGGCCGGAGCGCACCTGGTACTCCGGCTTGAAGGCCGTAAGGTCCGGGCTGATGGTCCGCCACGTGACGCCCTCGTCC